>JBAVAA010000740.1:0-29235 GCA_049585515.1 Terriglobales bacterium
ATGAACGCGATCGCCGGGAATCCCTATAATCCGCTTCACTACAAACAAACCCGGTTCTTCCGGTGAGAGAAAAACGACGATGTCGCCCCGCCGAATCTCGCGATAAGGCAGCAACGCACCCATCCAATGAGTTGGGGGCGCAAACTGCTCGCGATTCACCAGGACGTGGTCGCCGATGAGCATCGCGTCTTCCATGGAACTGGAAGGAATCTCAAAATTCTGCAGCACAAACGTCATGATGAACAGGACGATGATCAGCAACTCCGCTAACGAGGCGAAGAACTCGACCGCCGTCTCGCGTGGCCTTTCGTCAGCGACGGATTGCTTTTGTTCTTGCGCGTTTGTGGGCACGTTCTGCATCCAGTCGGGAGGATTTTCTTCTCCGTGCTTCATCCCCACACCGGATCAGCGCACCAGCATAAAGGTTCTGCGCCAGCGGGTTTCATCGAAGAAGTGAATGATGATGTGCGCGAGGAACCCCAACCGGTCGCCAATGTCGCGCATCTGGTACTGGTCTTCCGGCGTAATGAAGGACCAGTAGATAAACATGGGGCGGCCGATGACATTCTGCAGCGGAACAAAACCCCAGTAGCGGCTGTCGTAGCTCAAGTCCCGGTTATCGCCCATGGCAAAGTAGCTGTCCGGGGGAACGACGATGTCGTCACCCACAATATGCTTAGGCATCTCCTCTATCCATTTCTCATTCGTGACATGAGAATTTTCCGAGGTTGGCAGCACAGCGGGAAAATTGTCCCGGTACGGAAAATCGCCGGGCATTTTGTGGCGCACGTACGGCTCATCAAGTTTTTCGCCATTGCGGTACACGATGCCGTCGCGCAAATGGATGCGGTCGCCGGGAATGCCGATGATCCGCTTCACCAAAAATAGCCCCTGTTGTTCCGGTGATAAGAACACGGCAATGTCGCCGTGGTGGATTTTGCGATAAGGCATCAGCGGCCCCATCCAGTGGGTTGGCGGCGCGAACTGTTCCCGGTTCACAAAAACGTGGTCGCCAATCAGAAGGGTATCCTCCATGGAACTGGAGGGAATCTCAAATGCCTGCAGGATAAACGTGATGATGAACAATCCGGTGACCAGAACCCCTGCCAGGGAAGCCAGGAATTCGACCGTCGTCTCGTGTGGCTTTTGGTCCTCGATGACTTCTATTTCTTGTTTCTTAGGCACGTTCGGTGTCCATTTCAAATGCTTTCTGTAAAACAGGTCTCCAGTTGCTCATCTTCGGATCCGCGCGTCGTTTCTGAGCGGTTCGTTCTCAACGTACCAGTCTGAAAGTTCTTTCCCAGCGCGTTATCTGGAACAAATGTGTAACTGCGTAGGCAAGGTGATAAAGTCTATCACCCACGGTTGGCGATCCGGGAAGATCGTTGTTCAAACCCCCGGATGACCAGTAAATCAAAAGCGGGCGTCCAATTATATTTTCGCGAGGAACGAATCCCCAATACCGGCTGTCCTGACTGTCGTCGCGATTGTCGCCCAGCACAAAGTAGTAACCCTCGGGAATAATCAACTGATGGTCTTCGACCAGTTTGGGCATTTCCTTCCACCATTTTGCATCGGTCGCATAGTCGGGAGAGTCGGTCTGCGGAAAGTCGTCACGATAATGATTGCGCAGGGCGGTGATGTACTGCACGTAAGGCTCGAGGAGGGGAACGCCGTTGACGTAAACGCGTTTGTCGATGAGGCGGAGGCGGTCTCCGGGAAGCGCCACGACTCGCTTTACGAAGTCCTGCGCGGGATTCACGGGATAATGAAAGACGACCACATCACCGCGGCGGATGCTGCGGTAAGGCAACAGCCGATTCCATCCGGTGCCGCCGCCATAGCAGAATTTATCCACCAGCAGATAGTCGCCGATGAGCAACGTCTGCTCCATGGATTCCGAAGGGATGGTGAAGGCTTGCACCAGGAAGGTCACGACAAAAACGGCGATCACCACCGTTCCTGCGACCGACTGAATCGTCGCAGGCCAATCATCGGCGGAAATCTTTTCACTCCACGACATAACTACGAGATTACCTGACAATCTGCGGGGAACTCGGGTTTCGTATCAGGGCATCGCTTCAGCGATGCCGAATGCTCTACGAAATTGGATGCCCGTTCGGGGGCTGCGGAACCCCCATCCACACTCAGCGCCTGAAGGCGCGATCACCGCTGGGTATGACGGCATGCCTGAAGGCATGCCCTGATACGAATCTAAATTGCGTCTAATAATTGCTATGTCTCGCCAGATTGCTACGTCACGCCGCCGTCCTTCCCCACATTTGGATGTTGAGTGCGCGGCAATGTGGCCAGGTGCTCCAGGACTTGCCGCGCTGCTTCCTGTTCGGCCCGTTTCTTGGTCGCGCCCTGGGCACGACCTACAAATTTTCCCATCTCCGGCGCTGGCAGCCTTACTTCGACTGTAAAGGTCTTCTTGTGTTCCGGTCCTTCCTCCTTGACGAGAGCGTAGACCGGCTGCGGCCCGCCTCTTGCTTGCAGGGCTTCCTGCAAGGCGGATTTAAAATCCATCACCGGGATGGCGCTCGTTTCAAGCTTCATATGCGCCAGCTCCGGCTCCACGATTACGCGCACGATGAAGTCTCGAGCCACTGCCCAGCCGCCGTCGAGGTAGAGCGCCGCCAGGATCGCTTCCAGCGCGTCGACCTGTAGGCTTGCCTTGTTCCGGCCCCCGCTTTTTTCCTCTCCCCGGCCGAGCCGCATGTAATTGCCAATTTGCAGTTGCTCGGCCACCCGCAACAGATGCCGTTGCCCTACCAGATGAGCGCGCAGCTTGGAAAGATGACCTTCCTGGAATTCGGGGAAGCGATGGAAAAGCGACTCGCTAGTGGCCAATCCGAGAACGGCGTCGCCGAGAAACTCGAGCATCTCGTTGTCGCCTACGAATCCGGTCGTCACTCCGCCGCTCAGGCCCAGCGCTTCTATCTCGCGCGCTTGAGAACTATGGGTAAGCGCCTGCTCGAGCAATTCGGGGCGCTGGAAGCGATGACCCAGGTTTTCTTCCAGCACCAAAATTTCATGTGATTTCATTTGTTCAGTAGAGACGCGGCTTGCCGCATCTGAGGCTTGCAAGGGTCATGCCGCCGCCGGCCAAAGACGAGGCGAGCCTCGTCTCTGCCATGAATGACGGTTAGTTCTTAGGAGGAGCCGGGACAGTTGCGCCGGTGAGCTGTTGCAAACGCTCGCGTTCGCGGCGCGCCGGCGTTCCGACCACTGTGTTATCTTGCGTCATCTCCACGGCGCGGTTCGCCACCTTGAGCGCTTCCGGATATTTCTGCTGTTTGTCGAGAGCCAGGGCCAGCCGAAGAACGACTACGGGATCCGGGTCGCTCGGATAAACATCGATGGACTTTTGCAGATCCTCCTGCGCGACCACATAATTGTCTTTTTTAAACTCTATAGTACCGAGAATCGAATAGGCGTTGGAGCGCAGCAGCGCCTTATAGGCGTCAATTTTTTCCTGTGGAGTGCCCGCCGGGACACTGATGTCGGTGTCCACGGTTTCCGTCGCTTTCTTCGCCATCGTGATCGCCTCACCGAAGCGTTGATCTTTGTCGATATCCGAGTCGTGCGTTCGCTCGGCGATCACCTCGGCGACGGTTACCAGAGCCTCTGGATCGTCGGCATCAAGGCTGAGGACTTTTCGCCCCATGGCCTCGGTCTTCTCCGCGTTGTTGGCATTCTGGTACAGACGCATCGTGTTCTTATAAAGAAGCACGCGAAGTTCACTGTCCGGAAACTTCGTGGCAAAATCGTCAGCCGCCTTTTCAGCGGCGGCCGGATCGGTTTTAATGGCTGCCGCCGCCTTCCAGGCATCCAATTCCGGGTCCGTCTTCGCTTGCGGTGGACGCTTGCCCTGAGGCGCAGGGGCTGTGCCCGGTGCGGGCGTTGCCTGACCTGTGGCCGGGGGTGTCTGCTGTGCCGGTTGTCCGCTGGTCTGGGCCTCGGCCCAAACAGCGAAACTCAATATGCCTAGGCTTAATAAACCCAGAGTGCGCAACTCTAGATTACGTAATCCCAGACTGCGTAACCCCTCAATCACCGCTCGCTTCATGCTCTCTCCCATAAACGCAAAGTTTCAAACCTAATATCGGGAGACGCGTCAATGCCGCGTCTCTACGTGAAATCTCATTGCGGACGCTTCGCGACCGGAGGTTCATAGGGTTGATCCAACCCCCGTTGGGCCGCCAGTTTTACTTCGGGAAGCGCGCCGCCCGCCGCATCCATTGCCGCCCGATACTGATCAACGGCGGCGAGGCGGTCTTCCTTTAAATCGAAAATTCGTCCCAGGTAAATATGCGACCAGGCGATCACCTTGGGCTCATGCGCAGCCTGCAACGCTTTTTCAAAATAGCCGCGCGCGCCGTCGATGTCTCGATTCGCGGTCGCGACTTGCGCCAGAATGAACAGCGCGCGTCCCGAATCCTCTTCCTGTTCGTCAAGCGCCTGCTGCGCCAGCTTCTGGGCGGTTTCCGGATCGCCCGCCGCCAGCCGCCGCTCCGCGTTCAACAACAAGTGTTCGCTGTGGGGGCCGGCGAGATGCAGAAGCTCCGGCGCCGCCTCGCCCGAAAACGCGATCTGCGAGGCTCGCTTCTTTTCTCGGCCCACGTCAATCGAGCCCACCATGTCTGCGTAGGCATTGCGCATGCCCGTCGGGTCTCTATCGAACTTGCCCAACGAGTCATAGAAATACCGCGTCAGCACGTAACCTTCCTGATCGGCCTCTTCGAGATTCTTAGCCCGCTCCGGTTCCGGAAGGTTACTCAATTTCTGCTCAATGGCACGCACCAGGCATTCCGTGACCAGCAGCGAAATGTTGCTTTTGAAAGCATCGTCCATTGGAGCGTTCTTCAGGTCCGCCAGCAACGGCTCCAGCCGTTTGAACGAGTCGCCGTTTTTCAGCGCCAGTGGATCGAGGAGATAATGAAGATACGTATGCCGGATCTGCTGCAGCTTGATCGCCATCCCTGAGCTCGGCGAAATCACCACATAATAATCCGAAGCATAATTGCGCGCGTTGGTTGGCCCGGGCGCGCCCATTGCATCCAGATAAACGGTAAACTGCCGTCCCAGATAGCCGGTGGACGGCATCTTCAGATAAATCTCGGTATCGAAGGTCATCTTGGCCAGAGGAGCGTGATAAATCTCAGTCAATTCCGCATAGCGGGCCCGATGCCGCTCCCAGATGGCATGTAAACCGATCTTCGCGTAGAAGGCCTGCATCAGCGGCACCATGCCGGCTACAGAAGCGGCATCCGGAGGCAGTTCCGCTTCCTTCACCTTCAATGCGAAGGTTGGCGGATCCTCTAAGTAGAGCGCCAGGGATATGTAGTGGGACAGGTCGTGGGCGGGATCGGGCACCTGGTGTTGGCGGTAGAACAAGCACATCGGGCCAACAACGGACTGAGCTTCGGGCGTATTCTCCACTGCTTTGCCAACTTCCACCCTGATCTGCGTCCGCAGCGGATCGGAGACATTCAACTCCTGGTCATAGCCGCAGGTGTTGATGGCGGTCAGCACCGTGAACAGTGTCTCGCTCGTCTCCAGCGACACATTCGACGGGTTATCCGCCGCCGCCGAAGCCGCGAGCAGGAGTGCCGCAAAGCCCACAGCGAACGCCCGTGGTAGGTGTTGGGGCGGGAATTTCCTTTTGACATCAGACATATTTGGACATTATGGACATTATGATGGAACGCTAGAAAATAGTGTACGAACTGGTTAATTCGCGGTCAAACGGATAGTAGTGTGGAACCATGGGCGTGCACGATGCGTTCGGTATCCACCGCTTGTTCCTCGGGGACGGTAGAATGCATGAACCAATGTTGTCGAAGCTAAAAGAAGCCGGTGGATTGATGAATCCGGGAGAATTTCGCGAAGTTGGGCACCAGGTGGTGGACCTGCTAGCCGAATATCTGGAGCACATCGAAGAGAAGCCAGTGTTCCCTAACGTGGAACCAAGCACTCTGACACGTCTTTTTGCCGAGCCATTGCCGCTGGATTCCAGCCCTCCCGAGCAGGTTCTGGGAGAATTGGAAGAAAAGCTCTTTCCCTATTGCACGCATGTCGGGCATCCGGGTTACATGGGGTTGATTACTCCATCTCCCAATCCCGTCGGCATCATTGCGGATTTCATCTGCTCCGCGCTCAACCAGAACATCGGCGCTTACACAATTGGGCCCTCTGGCGTGGCCATGGAACGACGAACGGTACGTTGGCTTACCGATTTGGCCGGATATGACGACAAGGCTGGAGGTAATCTCACCAGCGGCGGCATGATGGCGAACTTCATCGGGCTCAAGCTGGCGCGGGACTCGGTTTCAGGCGACCGGATTCAGCTGGATGGAGTTCAGAACCGCTGGGCGGTATACGCGTCGGAAGAACGGCATGTTTCCGTGGACAAAGCTGTCGATGCCGTGGGGTTGGGCCGCACCGCCCTGCGCGCGCTGCCAACCGACGCTGCATTTCGTGTGCGGCTGGATGCGCTCGAATCGGCCATTGCCGAGGATCGTAAGCGCGGGATCCAGCCACTCTGCGTCGTGAGCCTTTTCGGCACGACGAACACCGGGGCGGTCGATCCAATCAGGGAACTGCGGAAGATTGCGGATCGCGAGGGAATGTGGCTCCACGCCGATGCTGCCTACGGCGGCGGCATGTTGCTTTCGCATGCATGGAACATGCGCAATCAGGGTTTGGAACTCGCCGACTCCATCACAATTGATCCTCACAAATGGTTCTACGCGCCACTCGACGCGGGTGCGATTCTGGCGAAGGACGACCGCAGATTCACGGCGTCGTTTGGGATGAAGCCGTCCTATCTCACAGATGAGCTGGATCGTGAAAATGAACGCTACCAGTATTACGTCCACAGCTTCGAGCAATCGCGGCGTTTTCGCGGGCTAAAGGTATGGATGAGTTTCAAGCGCTACGGCGCCGACCAGATCGGGGAGTGGATCGACAACAATGTGCGACAGGCAAAACATCTTTATTCGCTGGTCGCACAACAACCCGAGTTTGAGGCGGCCAGTGAGCCGCCGATGTCGGCAATCTGCATTCGATATCGGGGCGCGGACCTGGACGAACCGAAGTCCAAAGAATTACATGCGGAGGTTGCAGGGCAAGTCGAACGCAGCGGAAAATTCTGGATCTCGACCACCGAACTGAAAGGGAAGAGCTGGTTCCGCATTAATCCAGTGAATTTTCGGACCCGGGCAGAACACATGGAGCAACTGTTAGCCTTGCTTCAGAAGGAGTGTCGAGCCGCACTGCGAAGCAGTGCCTAGCAGATACTGGGAGACAAGCCGCGCGAGCCAGTACTAGCCCCTAACGCTGATCTTCGAGAATGAGAGCACGGCCGTACCCGTTGTCGGGCGCCCCATGGAAAGCGCGGGACGGAAGGTTGTGAAAATCAGCATATTTTTCAACTGCGGCAGCACGGCCTGCGCGTCGTCCGGTTGCGACAGGATGCGGTAATCCTCCACGCGGCCGTTGGCATCCACGTAAGCCTCAACTACAACCGCATTGTCGCCCATATTGCCAAGCGAAGCGCCGAAGGCCGACTGTTCAAGTTGCGGCGCGGTGTAAAGCATCAAAGGAACGTCACCGCTGCTCGCCTGCAGTTCCGCCGGCAAGGCAAAGAAACCCAGCAGAAGTCCAAAAAACAATATGGCGCTGACCAGTCCCGCGGTGGCTGGGACCATGAATGCGTTCAGCGCATTTTCCAGCCTCACCAGCATACCTTCATAGCGCGGACGCACCTTTTGTGCGGCCTCGCGCGAAATCGCCAGCCGCAACTTCAAGGCCAGGTCAACCGGAGCCTTCGCCGGCCCGAGATGGGCAAGCAGTTGTTGGGTCCGCTGCATCGCGGCAAACTCCCACTCGCAGCTTTTGCACTCTTCCACATGACGAGTAAGCGCCCGCATCTGCGACCCGCTCACGCGGCCGTCAAGATACGGCGAGAATAATTTCCTGATGTCAGCGCAGTTCTTCTTAGCGAAGTTCATCTCATCTAAGTTCATCTTGGCTAAGTTCATGGCGTCACCTCCGCCTCTCTGCCACCACCCGAACCTTCCCGCGTGCTACAGGACGCGCCACTCCGCCGATCATGCCCAGATACATCATTCCCAGATCCAGAAGTACCCGCAGAGGCGTCGGCCGGGGCGAGCAGCCCCAATTCCGGACCCACCTCACGGACATACTCGGTCAACTTTTTGCGCAGCGCGGCACGGCCGCGAGTGATTCGGGACTTCACCGTTCCCAGCGATATCGCCAAAACGTCCGCGATCTCCTCGTAGGACATCTCTTCCAGATCGCGGAGGATCAAAGCGGTGCGATAAGGCTCCGGCACCTGCTGCAAGGCCTGCTCCACCGCCAAACGAACTTCGCCATGCGCAAACTTTTCAAAGGGAGACTCGCCCGGATCGACCAGCCGTTCTTCCCCGGAAACCTCGAATTCTCCCGAGACCACCGGATCAATCGGAGTTTCCTGCGCCTTGTGCCGGAACCACCAGCGCCGGCGATTCGCGGCTTCGTGCAAGGCGATGCGGTATATCCATGTTTTCAGGCTGGACTCGCCATGGAAATGCTTCATCCCGCGAAAGACTTTTAGAAACACATCCTGCGTGGTATCGGCGGCGTCGGAAGGGTCGTTGACGATGCGGTAGATGAGCCCGTAAATGGGTTGATGAAACTCGCCAATCAGCCAGGCGTAGGCCTCTTCCGACCCCGCCTTCAGTGCGGCAATGACGGCGGATTCTTCGGTTCGGGCCCCGATAGCGCTGGCAAGATCACCCAATGTAATAGCTCCCGCCACGACGGCGTTGCCTCCAATTATAGAGTCATTCGAGCCCGAGCCGGCGGGAAAGTTCACTTTCGCCGACACTACCACCGAATCCTTGTCCGCTTATATATATTTAGACTCCGATGGCCCCTTGCCAGTTCCCGGAGTAAGTCGATTATTTACAACCAAAAGGGCGAGAGCGTCGGGTGGCCCATTCAAGCCTTGTTTTGGCTTGAGTGGGGCAGTAAGCCGACATTAGGCGGCCAGAACGGCCGATTACTTGGTTTTTCTACTGGCTGGGCGGTGGAGTGTCCGGCGTAGTTGCCGGCGGCTTCGGCTTGGTCGCTTTCTTCTTTGCCGGCTTCTTCACCGGCTTCTGCACTGGCTCCGTGTCATCGACCACAACTTTCTTAGGCGGCGGAGGCGGCGCCGCGGAGAGCGTCTTAACCTGCATCCGCAGACGCGTCAACTCATCTTCCTTGCTGGCCGTCAACTTCTGCATGCGTTCGCCAAACACACGGCGCGCGGTCTCCAGAGCCGACATATCGTTGCTCAGGCTCTGAAATTCGTCTTTGGATCCGAATGCTCCCGCATTTTCCACCACCGAACCGAAGAAGTCATACAACACAACCAGGTTGCGGTAGAGCTTGAAACTCGCCGCCAGATCTTCCGGAGAGCTGTTCAATTGCGCGATGGTTTCCGGCAGCGCCGACTGCAGATTGCGCTGGATCGACTCGACCGTCTCCAGGGTCTGTCGCTTGTTGGCGGCGTCGGTCTTCCATTTTTCGATATGCATCTTTCCCAGATCGGATTGCATACTCTTCGCCGTTTCCTGCAGTGGCGTGAGAATACCGTTCAGTTCGTTGACCGAAGTGTAAGCAACCGGCGGTTGCCTGGCAGGCGCGACGCTCGAGTTTTGCGTCCCAGCCGCAGCCGGCGCAAGCGCTGACGCGAGAGCGAGGAGACAGGGAAGTGAGCGAACCGGAATTTTTCGCAAGTTCAACATTGTGCTCCGATCATGTTCCTGATGTTGTAGCCCCAGTATCCTAATCCTATTTGAGTTCGGCAATCGTAGTCGAGTTTAAGACTGTCGAGTTTGAGGCGTTGAGTTTGAGACACCGAGTTTGAGACGTCGAGTTTGACGCAAGGCCCAAGCTAAGCGAGAATTGAAGGACAGCAATTCCAAGTGGGCCTGTGGCGCAGCTGGGAGCGCGCTTCCATGGCATGGAAGAGGTCGTCGGTTCGATCCCGACCAGGTCCACCAAATCCCCCCACGTGTCGCTTCCTGTCACCCGCACATCCGCGAAACTGCATTCCACGGCGGAGCGTTGTATGGCGAGGGAATTGAAGTCCGAAAGTGGGGGACTTCCAGCGGCGGATTCTAACGCACGCGTGCGCAATCAATCGCCCACTGTGACCTCGTCTTCGACTTTCTCTTTAATGTGACGAGGAGAGTATTCTCCTTCGTCGAGGGTTGCGGTTGCGATCGAAGAATGCCCGGTGATCCGAAGTTTCGGTCGGAAAACGCGAATGGCGGCTCAGTTGGTGGGCGCAATTGGACTGGTTTGCACGGCCCAGGCGGCTTACTACATCGGCGCAGGACGGCTGACTGAGCGTGTTTTCATTTTATGGGTGGCCAACTGGATCTTCGCAGGCGATCAGATTCATTTCGTACAGCTGCGAATTCATTCTGCCCGTGCCAATACCTTCTCTGAGAAAGTGGCGCGCGGGAAGTTCTTCTTGCTTGCGCAGCCGGTGTTGTTTTCATCCCTGGTCGTCGCAGCGTTCTGGCATATACTTCCGCCCTTGGCGATCGCCGCGTTCGTCCCGGCTCTGGTTCGTGGGACTCTGTGGTTCTTTAGAAAGCCGGAGGCTTTGGACGTCAGAAGCTTGGGGTGGTCAGAGATGAAGCAAGGAATCGCGTTTGGCGTATTGCTTGCGGTTGCTTTCATTTACTCCTAAGCACCCAAATACCGCCGGGATCGAGCGTACGGATAGCGGTTGTAGCCGCCAGCTTGTACGCTCCGCATCATCGCTGCTTGTGCTTATATGCCTTTGGTCAGCATGACGGACTTGAAGGTGCCGAGTCTGACTTCGTACTTGCCGGTGCGAATGCCCGCGCGGATCATTTGCAGGGACTTGAAGGTCCCAAGTTTTACTTCGGAATTGTTTCTGCCAGCGACAGAAGACGCGCTGCAAGAAAGACCGGCGCAGTTTACCATCACTAGCGAGTGATTACGGGTAGATTCTCCCCATGCCGCCGTGTTCAGCAGTCCGCACAGTAGAACGAAGTATCCCAGGCTTTTCATTTTTTCATTCCCCCTTGAATTTGTTGACCCCACTCATGTATCTGATTGCCTTTCCTGGATGCACGCGGCGCACCAGACAGGGAGGCTTGCAAGTCGTTAATTACACAGTCCAACCGGGGGAAAAGACAGGTGGCTGCGAGGACAGATCGTCCCAGGTAAATGTTAGTGGGACAGGTTGTCCCATGTGGATTGACGCCGATAGTAGGTATGCTACTTGAAATGCCAGCCGGAAGTGCCATGCGCCGAGGCTTCTTTGATTCCGTTCTGCTCTTTGTCTTTCTGTTGCCGGCGCTGGCGGCGAACTCATCGGCGGGTCACTGGACTGTCATAAATCAGCCTGCACGCCTGGTCAACGGAAGTCCAGTGCTGTTTCGCGTTACAACGCCGATGCGGCTGCGTTCGCTTTCTGGAAGCTGGCTGGGCCACGGCATCGAATTTGGCTTCGATGCGAACAGCAAGACATGGTTTGCGCTGGCCGGAGTCAGTCTGGAAACCAAACCGGGCGCTTATCCGCTCCAACTTCGCGGCGAGACTTTCTCCCGGCAATCTGCCGGGGAAACAATCTCATTCGAGCGGAAAATTCAGGTGCAGCGGCAGCACTATCCTCGGGTGCCGCTGAAAGTTCCCGGACGCTATACCGCGCCCAGTCCCGAGGAGCAGAGCGAGATCGAACAGGACAAGGAAATGAAGGCCGAGGCTTTCAAGACCGTTAGTCCCGAGCGTGAATGGAAAGGTTCGTTCGCGCCTCCGGTCGATGCTTCGATCTCGGATGTATTCGGAGTGGAGCGGGTGTTCAACGGCTCTGTACAGAGCACGCATCAGGGGCTCGATTTCCGAGTGCCCAATGGAACGTCGGTGGTTGCCGTGAATCGGGGTCGAATCATCCTGGCGCGGCCGCTGTTCTTTGAAGGGAATTGTGTGGTCATCGACCATGGGCAGGGACTGCTAACGCTCTATCTGCACCTATCGAAATTCCTGGTCACAGAGGGCGACGATGTAAACAAAGGGCAGGCGATTGGATTGAGCGGAGGCACGGGGCGGGCGACCGGGCCGCATCTGCATTTGGCTGTGCGCTGGCAAGGCGTGTATCTGGACCCGCAGGCGCTGCTCAAATTGCATTTGCCGTAACCGGTCAGACCCGCGATTCGGCGCTCTAATTCGCAGCGGGCAAGAGACCGCCGACGCTGCTCAGGAGTTTCTCGGCCGCCTCTCCGGGATCGACGGTGTGAAAGTTCTCGTCCAAAATGAGGAGAGTGACGGCGGGGTCGATTTCTTCCAGCGCCTTGCGTGTCGGTTTGCCGTGCAGCGATTGCATTCGGGCGGAGACCACCACCAGTTTCGCCTTGGTGGCTTTGAGCAGGATGCGGGCGTCGTCGATGGCGGTGGTGGTTAAGGCGTTGTATCCGGCGCTGCAAAGCACCTCGCGCAGGAACATGCAGACATCGGTGGACTCGTAAACGCAGAGCATGCGCGGCCTGGCGTCGCCGGTCTTGGCGCGCGAATAGCGCGAGCCTAAATAGGCGGCCGTGATCGCTTCTTCGACCGAATCGTAGATTTCAAACTGTGAGGCCAGGTTCGTCATCTGCAAGGTCTTGAGAATTCTGGATGGGACTCCGCTGAGTTTGAGGTCTCCACCCTTCGATCGTGCCCCTTGAGTGAGGCGCACCAGCGCGCCCAGGCCGCTGCTGTCGATGAATTCTACCTGGTCGAGTTGCAGCACGACGTCGCCGTACTTAACGAACGAATCTCCAACGAAAGCGTGCAAGGTAAAGACTTCATTTCCGGCCACGATCCGGCCGTGACATTGAATCACCAGGACATCACCCACCGGACGGCTCTCCAGGCGCAGCTGCATCAACATCTCCTCGTACTTAGATTTGCGACTTGGTCACGAAAACCGCATTATAGTATCCCATCCCGGCGGTTTTCCGGCATTGCCAACTCGATTCTTTATCGCGGCGAAATCACAGGCAGGACGCCCGCAGCCACGGATATCTCGGCCGGAGTCTGGCATACAAACTCTCCGTCGGCGTAGATGTCGACTGGAATCCCGGTCTGGATTTGAACCCTCTCGGCGCGCGAGTACTCTACCTTCCGGTTTCGCAGATGGCGGCCGAAGTAGACCGTCGGAAACATGCAAAAAAGTTCGAAGGGATTCATAGCGCCGATTTGGCAGATGTCGAGCTTGCCGTCGGCGAAATCGGCTTGCGGCGCGATGCGCATGCCGTCGCCATAGAATTGGGTATTGGCAAACGCGGCGAGCAAAGTTAGTTTCTCCGCCTCGGTATGATCCTTGCTGTCGAACTCCGTGAGCCGCATGGAAATTGCGGGGAGTTTCAGAAGGAGCGGCAACAACGCTAGCGCATAGCCGCCGTGTCCGCGCAACCAGCGTGGCATTTTATTGGCGCTCCGGGCTGCCGTAGCGTCCAGACCGCAGCCGGCGACGCAGCAAAAATAATGAGTGCGGTCGGGGGCAGCGGAGGGAACGATAACCCCGAGATCAATCTGATGCGCTTGAATTGCCTCGGTCTCGAAATCGTGCCAGACACGCACGGAGTCTTGTATCGAGCGCAGGTTGAGCGCGCGTGCAAAGTCATTTCCACTGCCTGCAGGGACGATTAACACTGGCAGTTGCAGCCGCACCAGCGCGGGCAGATGACGATGAATGGTGCCGTCGCCGCCGAAAATCAGGATGGCGTCGGCTTCGCTCGAAGAAGTGGGGAGACCTTGCAGCCATTGGGCCGGCGATCCGGTTTCGAAGGGCTTCAGATCTGCGGGTGAAGTTCCTAGCCCGAAGATGACGGCGGCGCGCATAGACCTTAGAGGTTAATGTTCAGTGGCGGCCGAGCTTCGCTCGGTTTGGACGGGCGAGACGCCCGTCCCCACACGAGCTATTTTGGCAGGCACTTGTCCATGAAATCGATCAGATCTTTTTTCATCTTGTCGTGTTCGGCGCGATCGATGTACACCATGTGTCCCGAGCCGTAAGTGGCGTAGGAAATATTCTGGCGGAACTGCGGGCCGAGGTCGAGATGATCCATGGTCCAGTTGGCGGCGGCGAAGGGAGTGGCCAGGTCGTAGTAGCCCTCCATGACCAGGATCTTCATATATGGATTCTTGATCATGGCCGACCGCAACCCACCCGCCGTGCTGGGAAAGCCTTCCACGGCATTGCCCCACTGCCAGTCGCGGAAGCCGGGCTGATCATAGGCGAAGACGCGGTATGGCGTGTCCGACTTATAGTTCAGCTCCGTGCGCAGGTAGTTGTTGAATGCCGAGGTATAAGGCGGAAGAATGGCGGCGCTGGTCGGATCGTAGAAACCATCCTCGCCGGGATTTGGGCTGCTGAAACGTCCATCGAGGCGACCGACAATCAGTTTCTGATCGAGCAGCAACTCTTTGGTGAAGGTGGGAACGTCGATGCGAAGGTCGTGCGCTTCGATCACTTCCGGACGCAGTCCGAGATACCGCGACAGTTGCTCGACGATCTTGCGATGTTCGTCCGGTGACAGCGCATCGCCTTTACCCAAAGCGAGCGCGTACTCATTCATTGACCAGCGTACGACTTCTTCGCGCGTCTTCGCCATGTCCTGGGTGAGGTCGGGGGAAAGTTTGTGATGGTAGCCGGCGATCATATTGAAAGTGGGCACCAGCAGCAGATAAGGCAGATCGTTCGATTTATTCCATTCCAGGGTTTGGAAATCCACCGCCATAGACAACAGCGTAACGCCATTGAAAGCGATGCCATGGTCGGCCAGATATCCGGCGATGCCGGCGGCGCGCGTGGTGCCGTAGCTCTCCCCGAGCAAAAAGAGTGGCGAACTCCAGCGCTCGTAACGGGAGAGGTAGAGGCGTATGAATTCCCCGAAGGCTTGCACGTCGCCCTTTACGCCCAGAAACTTCTTTGTAAGTTCGGCGTTGGCGGCGCGTGAGTAGCCAGTGGACATGGCATCCACCATGACGATGTCGCTGCGATCGAGCAGGGTGTCGGGATTGTCCTCCAGGCGATAGGGAGCGGCGGGCATGAAGCCGTTTGGCTGCAACAGCACGCGCTTCGGCCCGAGAGCACCCATGTGCAGCCAGACCGAGGCCGACCCGGGGCCGCCGTTGAAGGCGAAAGTCAGCGGACGCTTCGTCGCATCCTGGCCATCGAGCGTGTAGGCTACGAAAAACATCTCGGCTTCTATCTTGCCGTCGTCGCGCTTGATGGGAAGCCTGCCGGTTGTGGCCGTGTAGCTGAGAGCCTTGCCGTTCACGGTAGTCTGATGATGGGTGATTACCGGCGGGACTTCGCTTACATCATAGTGTTCCTCTTTTTCCTTGTCATTATCGGCGGCTTCACTTGCCTCAGGTCTGGGCGCTTCGGCGGGCGTGGCGCTTTCCGCGGGCTTCTCAGGAGTTGGCGGGGTGGCTAGCTTTTTATCTTTCCGGGACGCGGTCTGCTTCGCGCCGCCGGGTGTCGTGTCCTGCGATTGGTTTTGCGCCGCTGCAAGTGGCATCGTCAACAGGGCAAAAAACAGAACGATCGGAATTCTCACGCTTGTCTCCGGAAAAAGAATTGGACGAGCATTATAGCGCCATGAGCGGCGTCCTTGAAAAGCGGGAGGCAACTCCAGACGTGCTAGAATTTGTTGCGCTTGAAACTCCACCGGCTTGGTGGCGCAGCGAATCTCTCCACCCTGGCATGACGGACTAATAAAGACGGACTAACAAAGTGGCCCCAGATACCCAGCCCCAAAGCGACACCATCACGTATGCCGACGCCGGTGTCAGCATCGATCGCGGCAACAAAACCAAGCAGCGCATCAAGTATCTGGCCCACAAAACCTTCACTAAGGGAGTCCTGAGCGAGATAGGCGGGTTCGGCGGATTGTTTTCCGTTGACAAGAAATATATAGATCCGGTGCTGGTTTCAAGTGTGGATGGGGTGGGCACCAAACTAAAAGTGGCCTTCGAAATGAAAGTGCACCACACGGTTGGTGGAGACCTTGTGAACCACTGCGTGAATGACATCGCGGTGCAGGGCGCGGCGCCCTTGTTTTTTATGGATTACCTGGCTACCGGCAAACTCGATCCCGAAATCGCGGAGAAAGTCGTGGCCGGGCTCGCCGACGCCTGCAAGCACAACGGCTGCGCTCTGATTGGCGGCGAGACTGCGGAGATGCCGGGATTCTATCCGGAAGGCGAATACGATCTCGCCGGATTCATTGTCGGAGTGGTCGAACGCGAGCGGATCATCAACGGCAAAGATGTGCAGATAGGGGATTGCGTGCTGGGCCTACCCTCGAATGGCCTCCATACCAACGGATATTCGCTGGCCCGCAAACTCCTGTTCGAAATCGCGGGCTATTCTCCGGAGACCTTTGTCAGCGAGATCAAGAACAAGGTCGGCAACGAACTCATGCGGAGCCATCGCAGCTACTGGTCGGTAATCCGAAAGCTGATAGCAGGCGAGTGCGTGGTGGCGCTGGCACATATCACAGGCGGCGGCATCACCGAAAACCTGCCGCGTGTGCTGCCGAAAGGCACGTCGGCGGTGATCGAACGCGGAACCTGGCCTGTACTGCCCATCTTCGAACACCTGCAGAGGCTCGGGAATGTTTCCGAGGAAGAAATGCTCCGCACCTTCAACATGGGCCTGGGTATGCTGATCGTGGTTCCCGCGAAGAAATTCAAGAAAGCGCAGACGCTGCTGGAGCGGGCCGGAGAAAAATTCTACAGCGTCGGCCGCATCGTCAAGGGCGACCGCAAGGTGATTTTCAGCTAGAGCTAAATGATCTCGGCTGAATGATCTCGGTTCGTATCAGGGCATCGCTTTAGCGATGCCGAAAGCTTTTAAAGTTAGACCCCTTTAGGGGCTGGCATATCTCACACTGAGTTTTCAGCAACCTGTTTGGCTCCTGATGGCGCTCCACTAATAGCCGGCCGCCAGCAGCACATCGTCCGCTTCCCACACGCCATTGCGAAACACAACGCTTCTTCCTGAGATAGCGGGGATACGGTCGCCGGGAACGATGATGCCAACCAGATTCAGGGGATCAGCGGCGGAGATAATTACGCGTTCGCTATTGGCATTCTGCGGCAGCTTGCGGTGTGCGCGCAGGGATTCGACGGCGACCGGAAGGGCGAATTGTTCTCCCAGAAATCCATCGACAAACCTGCCGCCGCGGACCTCGCCACGATCTTCGAGGCGGCGGTAGCCGATCTGCAATTCACGCCAGCGCGGAAGATTGGTTTCGCGCACCAGCAGGTCGCGGAAGACGACGCCGTAGCGGCGCAGCAACATCCAGCAGCAGGATTCAACGCTGCGGTCGCGATCGGCGCCTTCGGTGTGCAGGAGCGACCAGCGGCCGGGAGCGTGGCGCGGGCGTCGGACTTTACCCAGCACTTTGCCCAGCCCGCTGCCAGAGGCATGTTTCGGCGTCACCAGTGCGCGCAGGTTTTCGAATCCGTCCGCGGTTACGAGACCTGCGGCAACCAGTTCCCAGAGCCCGGTTTCGATTTCCGCTTTGAGGCGGCCGGTTGCTCGCACCATGTCGGGAAAGAACAGCGCGCCACGATGTTTGAGAAGTTCGGGAAGTGCTTGCGCCACCGGGCTCAGGAACGAACTAGCAGAATCGTCCGCACCGGGATGATGCGGGCGCAACCAATCGGCATCCTCGCGGACAAAGAACGCGATCGGGGCCACGCGTGTCGGAATCACGCGGCGCCGGTTCTCGCGTCCGTTCTCGTCACTGCCAGTCGCTTCGAGAGTCGCCGGATGCGGCGACAGGCGGCCCCATCCGACCGCGCCTGTCAGGCATAACTGATCGAGGTTCGCGGGATCGTAGTCGGAGATTCGGCGCGCCAGAATGAACCGCTCCCACGCGCTCGCGGGGATTTCAAACCCCTGCAACTGCCGGATCACTTCCAGTGTGCCGTGCTCGCCACGCGCTTGCGTTCCGGGAGCGACATGCTGCCAGCGCAACAGCCAGCTCATGAATTGCGATGCGGTGACCGGGGCAATTTGCTTGCGCAAGGTCGCAACGGTCAGGCGGTGAATCCGAGCCAGCAGGCGGCGCTCGCACCACTCCGTTTCAGGTTCGGAGGGGGTAGGTTCGGAGGAGGCAACCTGCGCTTGCCGGGACAGCGGAGGGCGGCTGTCCCTACGTGGAAATTCATTTTGCAGATGTGAATCAGTCGAACGGAACTTGCCGCGCAGGATTGCGCCGCTCGCTTCAATGCGGAATAGGGCTTTTTCGATCTCCGAAGCCGGCAGCCCTAGCAGATCGCCAATTTCGGATGCCGTGGTTGGGCCGAGATGCGCGATCCATCCCTGCACCGCGGCGAGCAAAGCATCATCCGTAGAGACGCGGCTGGCCGCGTCTCCCTCTTCAATAGAAGTCTTCGGATGTGGTTCGATCGGATGCATCGCCCGGAAGTATTCACCTCGCTCCGCAGCGACCCAATACTGTTTGCCGGCGGTCGTTGCCACAACCGCGCGATTCTCATGTTGCAGGCGATCGAAAAACCCCTGCCAGTTGTCAGCAATTTGCGCTCGGGTTGCCCGAGAACTGAGAACTGAGAACTGAGAACTCTCAGGCGCTGGTATCATCACCAGCGTATGCAGCACATCATGCAATTCGTCGGCATCACGCACATCCGGCCACGCCTCTTGCCGCACTTGCGCAATGGCCGCCGGATCAAGCGCGCCAACTTCTTCGAGCACCGAAGCTGGCAACACTCGACGCATCTCGACCGCCCGCGCCCGGCGTTCCTCTAGCGGCGCGTCATCCAGATATGCGTAGGGGTTTGCGTTGAGAATCTCGTGCGAGAATTGCGAGGGCACAGGAGTGTCCACCGCCAGGCAACGAATCCGTCCCTGCTCGATTCCGCGCAACACCTGAGCCAAGCCATCGATGTCGAGCGCCTCGGTAAGCACGTCTTTCATGACCTCGCGCACCAGCGGATGGTCGGGAATCTTGATGTCGCCCTCGATATTTTCCTGGCAGGCGGCTACATCGGGAAAAACCGAGGCCAACAGGTCGTCGGAGCGCATGCGCTGAATCTGCGGCGGCACTTTCTTGCCGCCCTGAAAACGTAGCAACGCCAGGGCCCGTGTCGCATCCCAACGCCAGCGGGTTTGAAAAACTGGCGCTGCCAGCGCGGCTTGTTCCAGTATCGGTGGCATGCTCTCGGAGTGGAGGAACTGGAAAACATCCGCCAACGGAAAGCTGTGCTGCTCCGCAAGCGCGATGTTCAATCCGTTGTCGGTAGCGGCCGCCTGCAGCTCGAAATTGAAGCCACGGCAGAAGTGCTTGCGCAAGGCCAATCCCCACGCTTTATTGATGCGGCCGCCAAAAGGTGCGTGGATGATCAACTGCATTCCGCCGCCCTCGTCGAAGAATCTTTCGGCGATGATGGTGGTCTGCGTTGGCACATCGCCCAGTACAGCGCGGCCTTCGAGCGTGTACTGAATCAGTTGTTCGGCGCCCGGTAGATCAAGCCCACATTCTTCGCGCAGCCAACTCACTGCTTCACCTACCACGGGGAAATTCCGCCATCCTGCGACTGGAACGACGCCGGGAAGGCGGTCGCTGATTTCTTTGCGCAATTCGCCCAGTTGCTGCGAAAGCTCCTCGGTACGAGCCGGGGCTTCACCGCGCCAGAAGGGAACGCTGGGCGGCGCTCCGTGCGCATCTTCGACTAGCACGCGCGAGGTCCGCGATTCCACTCGGCGGATACGCCATGAAGTGTTCCCGAGCAGCATGATGTCGCCCGCCAGGCTTTCAACGGCGAAATCTTCATCGACCGTTCCGACGTTCGCGCCATCCGGCTCGGCCACCACCGAGAACAAAGCATTGTCGGGGATCGCGCCGCCGCTGGTGATGGCCGCCAGACGCGCACCGCGCCGCGCCCGCACTTTGCGGTTGATGCGGTCATGATGCAGATACGCGCCATAACGGCCGCGTTGCGAAGCGATTCCCTCTGATAGCATGGTCAGCACTTCGTCGAACGTCTCGCGCGTTAGATTGCGATAGGGATAAGCGCGCTTGACGAGCGCGAACAATTCGTCCTCGTCCCATCCATCGTTCAACTTGATTTCATCATCCGTGGAGCGGGGGGCGTCCCCGCCCGGCCTTCCGGCAGCCGCGCAACACGCGACGATTTGCTGGGCCAGAACGTCGAGCGAACCTTCCGGAAAAATCAGGCGGTCGAGTTCTCCGCGACGAATGGCGCGCACGAGCACGGCGCATTCGGCAAGATCGTCGCGTGTGGTGACAAAGAATCGTCCCTTGGGGACTGCGCCTCGCCAGTGTCCCGACCTCCCGACGCGCTGCAGCGCGACCGCAATCGAACGCGGCGAACTGATGTGGCACACCAGATCGACGGTTCCGACGTCGATGCCGAGTTCGAGGGAGGCGGTCGCCACCAGCACCTTTACCTGACCTTCTTTCAATTTGCGCTCCGCCTCCAGACGCAGCTTGCGCGACAGGCTGCCGTGATGCGCGGCCACGTTTTCCTGGCCGAGGCGTTCGCCAAGCTGGTGGGAGATGCGTTCGGCGAGACGCCGCGTGTTGACGAATACGAGCGTCGAGCGGTGCGGGTTCACCAACTGCACAATGCGCTCGTAAATCTCGTCCCACATTTCATTCGAAGCCACTGGGCCTAGTTCGCTGGATGGAACTTCGACTCCCAGATCGAGCTTGCGCTTGTGCCCAACGTTGACAATGACCGGGTCTGGCCGCCCGTTGCCGGCGAGAAAGTGCGCGACCTCTTCAATCGGCTTCTGTGTTGCAGAAAGCCCGATGCGCACCGGCGGACATTCGGTCAGCGCTTCCAGCCGCTCCAACGAGAGCGAAAGGTGCACGCCGCGCTTGTCGTCGGCCACAGCGTGAATTTCATCGACGATCACAGTTTCCACGTCGCGGAGGATGGCGCGGCTCTTCTCCGCCGTCAGCAGAATGTAGAGCGACTCGGGCGTGGTCACCAGAATATGCGGCGGGCGTTTCAGCATCAGGCGCCGGTCTTTCATTAGAGTGTCACCCGTGCGAACCGCGGTGCGGATTTCGGGCATCAGCAGCCCGCGCTCGCCCGCCATCTGCAGAATCTCTCCCAGCGGGATTTCAAGGTTCTTTTGAATGTCATTGCCAAGCGCCTTGAGCGGGGACACGTAGAGAACTTCGGTACGGTCGCGCAGTTCACCGGCGAGCGCCTTGCAAACGAGACGGTTAATGCAGGTGAGGAAAGCGGCTAGTGTTTTGCCCGATCCGGTGGGAGCCGATATCAGCGTGGTGTGGCCGGCGAGGATGTGGGGCCAGCCCTGCTCCTGCGGCTCAGTCGGCGTGGAGAAGCGGACGGTGAACCACTCCTGCACCAACGGATGGGCCCAGGCGAGGGAAGGGGAGACTGCGGAGAGCATAATTCTCATTTTAGCGGGAATTATCGGTTTCGCAAAACGTTCGCCTGACCATAGACCTGGGGATAAGCAAAACTGCTTGACGTCTAGGCCGGGTGCAAGCGCAGCGGCAGCACCGACGCATAGTTCTGGAAGTCCCGATCAGTGGTAAGGATGCTCCAGCCGCGACGGTCGGCGGCCGCGCAGATCAGAAAATCGACCGGCGATCCAGCAATGCCGCGGCTGCGGCATTGGTTGCTCATGCGGGCGGCATCCTCATAATCGGCTGCTTCGAGCGATGGCTCGGGAAAAGACCGCAGATAGTCGCGAATCCTCTTGAATTGAGTTTCCTCGCGGATCCCTGAGAGTAACTCCTGGCGGATCGGTCCCACCATCTGCGCGCGTCCTTCACGAATCAATTCCGCGAGGACGGTGGCCAGGCCTCGTTGTGATCCGCTAAGCTGTTCGGGGCGGCGCCGTAGCGCCATTGACCAAACCGGGGTGTCCACCAGCACCATCATTGGCTCGGGGCCGGCAATGGCCGCGATTGACGACTCCTGCGGCGTGAACTCCGACGTCGTTCTGCCTTGTAGTCGTAAGCGGGATCGAAAGTAACGGTGCCAAAAGCATCCAGTATCTTCATCTGCTTGCGCTTGCGCACGTACTCATCCAGGGCGGCTGTGACCGCTTCTTTCTTGGTCCGGTGTTTGCCTGCGCGCCGCGCTTCTTCGATGAGTCGATCGTCTAAGGCGAGATTAGTCGGCATGTGTAGATTATTACACATAGTAAGGTGTACAGCACGAGCAATCGACTCGAGCGCGTGACATCCTGTTAGAATTTTCGCGATGCCCAAAACACCGGCCGCCGCCCGAGCCCGCAAAATCAAGCTCATTCTTTTCGACGTGGATGGCGTCTTTACAGACGGCAAAATCTGGATATTTCCCGCACCCGCCGGAAGCCCGCCAACAGGCATGCAGCCTGGCGTCGGCCTGATCGAGGCCAAGGGCTTTCATGCCCACGATGGCACCGCGATCATGCTGGCCCGTATGGCGGGGATCAAGACCGGGATCATCACCAAACGCATCTCCGAAACGGTGGCCCTGCGGGCGCGTGATTTGAAGATTGACCACGTGTATCAGGGCATCCAGGACAAGGCGTCGGCGTTTGCGCAGATTTTGGAGAAAGACGGAATTACCCCAGCCGAGGCCGCTTTCGTAGGCGACGATGTAATCGATCTGCCGGCCATGCGCAGATGCGGTTTGGCGATTGCCGTGAAGAACGCACGCCCCGAGGTGAAAGCAGAAGCGCACTGGGCTACAGCGCACGCCGGAGGTGACGGAGCGGCGAGGGACGCAGTCGAATACATCCTGAAAGCGCAAGGGAAGTGGAAAAGGGTGGTCGAAGAATATATGGCGAAGACGGACTGACGCCAGAGAACTGAGACTGAATCACCCACCGGTTGTTTGCTTGGGGCGTGCTCGGGTTCGCAACCGGTGGGTTTTTTCTCCCTACTCACCCTGTCGTTTTCAGGAGCAGTGAGGGTAAAAACCCAGATGGGCCGGGAAAGTTCCGCAGCTTTCCCGCATTCGTCCCCGATTTACATGAATCATTGCCGGTCAGCGTGTTATCAATGCTTTAGTCGGGCTTAATTGGCGATGGCCGGTATCTTCGCCGCCATCAGTTCGGCAAAACGGGGATCTTTTCGCAAAGTGCTGAATTCATTGTCCCTGTAGACGTTCTTGATGTCCTTGTAACCCTCTTCCATCGCTTTCCTCAGATAGTGCAACGACCGGTCGTTTACGCCCGACTTCGCGTACATCCTGGCTAGAACATAGTCGTATCGTGCCCGGTCCTGTGGAGAAGCGAGCCTGGCCTGCAGTCCGGCGTGGGAACTGCGATCGAACACATCGGGATCAAGTTCCACCGCTTTGGCATAACACTCGATGGCTTTGTCGAACTGTTTCTTGCCGAAGTAGGCTGTACCCAGGTTGCTGTAGTAGGAGGCCGCGTCATTCTTTAACGAGATTGCTTTCTCGTAGTTCTTGATCGCGGCATTGTTGTTATGCATGTCGTAATAAGTGGCGCCGAGGTTGTTGTAGGCGTCGGCATGGTTACGATCGGCCTTGATGGAGCGTTCGAAACTCTTCCGGGCTTCTTTGTCGCGATGCATCTGGAGCTGGCACATCCCGATCTTGTTGAACAGGGACGCGCTGCCCGGCTGGCCTTTCAGAGCAGCCTCGTAGTAGTCGACGGCATCTAGGAAGTTCTTGAGGGTGCGCAATTCGTCTCCCCGTTGTTCCAGTTCTTCGGGGGTCGCGCCGGGAGCGGGCGGCTCGGCGCGGTGCAGCGGCGGAGGGCCGACTTCCACTTGTTCTGTGTTCTGGGCCTGCAATGGGAAGACGAGAAGCGCGGAGAACAGAAGTGGTACGGAACCGATGCGGATCCAGGAAAACATAGATACCCCCGGCCGAACATACAAAACTTCAGAGTTTCATGGCATTTCAACGTGCTTTGCTGCGTTGCCTGCAAGTTTGAGGCCGTGACCCCAGCCCCCCAAAGGGGCTTCGATTCAGGGCGCATGCAGCATCGCTAAAGCGATGCCCTGATACGAAGCCTCATTGCTGCCCCCATTCGACTCATCATCCCTGTCGTGAATGCCCTGATACGAAGCATCCCTGATGCCCTGATGCAGAACCTTACGTCAATGCGGCGGCGGATCGCTGTCGGTGCCTTTAGACGGCGCAGCCGCGTTCTTGTCATTTTTCGGGGAGTTACTATCTCCCTTGAAAACCCCTACAATTTTGCCGAAGAGGCTTTTCTTTTTCCTTGCTTCCTCGTCGGGAGTCGATTGAATGCCTGATGATTGGACACCGGAGGCGGCCTGCGGGTTCCCGTTGGTGGTGGGCGGAGGCAGCGCTTTCTCGGAATTTCCACCGAATATACGGGAGAAGAAGCCCTGCACGCCGCGCGACTGGTCGCAGGTATCGTGCGGTTCGGTGCCGGAAATAAAAGCGATCGTGTAGTCGTCGGGGCAGGATGGTGTCGCCAACCGGTTGGTGATCTTGTCGAGTTGCACATCGACCACGCCTTCGGGCTGAGTGAAGGGCTTCGCGTCCGAATACTGGGGCAGCGTGATTGCCTTCTTCATGAACTCCGCCCAGATGGGTGCGGCAGTCTGCGCTCCGCTCAGGCGTATGTCGCTGTAATCGTCGTATCCCACCCAGATGATGCATAGCAGATTGCTGGTGTATCCGGCGAACCAGCCGTCGTGCGAAGTTCCCGTCTTACCCGCTGCCGGGGCGGTGAATCCACGGGTGCGTACCCCGGCGGCGGTGCCGAAATTCATCACGCCTTCTAGCATGTTGGTCATCACGAAAGCGATGCGCGGGTCGAGAACCTGCGTTTTGGAAGTTCCAAAGTTAAGGACGATATCGCCCTTGGAATTGCGCACCGAATTTACGAAAACGGGAGAAAGCCTCATGCCGCCATTGGCAAAGCTGGTGTAGGCGGACGTCATGTCGACCGGGGTTGCGTCGTAGGCGCCCAGGGCCATTGCCGGCGTCGCTTTCACCGAGACGATTCCGGCCGACCTGGCCAAATCGGCCACTTTATCGTAGCCCACCTCTTCCGCAACTTTTACTGTGGCATTGTTGAGCGAAAGCGCCAGCGCGTAGCGCAGCGTGACATCGCCGTGATACTCCTCTTTGTAATTGCGCGGCTCATAGATCTGGTCGCCATAAGAGAATGTGGAAGGTTGGTCAGTGACGATGGACGCCGGAGTGATTACGGACGTTGAGCCGTCGATCGCGGTATTCATGGCGGCCGCGTAAACAAATGGCTTGAAGATGGAGCCGGTAGGACGCTTGGCGAGGGCGTGGTTCAGTTGGCTCGCTCCGTAATTGCGTCCGCCGACCAGCGCCTTGATTTCGCCAGTATGTGGGTCCATGGCGACGAGAGCCACTTGCGCCTGTGGGCCGGGCGTGACCGTCGTTTCATATTTGCCCTTGGCGATCTTAATCCTCTTGGTGCGCATCTTGGTCACTTGATCGTCCACCAGCTTGATGCCTGTTTCCACCGCTTGCGCGGCCGCCCGTTGCAGATCGGGATCGAGCGTGGTGTAAATACGATATTCCTGCTCATTCACCTCGTGCTCATTCAGTCGGCCGATGATGGTGTCGCGCACCATGTCCACAAAGTACGGGGCATCGCTGGCCTCAACATTGGGCGGTGCCAGCTTCAGCGGCGTGGCCTTGGCTTTGTCGGCTTGCTCGCGGGTGATGTCATGAGTCTCGACCATGGATTCAATCACGGTATTGCGCCGTTCGAGCGCGCGTTCGGGATGGCGATAGGGAGATAGCGCGCTGGGCGCCTGAATCAAACCGGCCAGAAGCGCGGCCTCGGGCAGGGTGATGTCTTTCAGGTCCTTATTGAAGTACGATCGCGACCCTTCGGCCAGGCCCGAGATAGTAAAGGAGCCGCGCTGGCCCAGATCGACGCGGTTGGCGTAAAACTCGAAGATCTGTTGCTTGGAGAACTTCTGCTCGAGCTCCACCGCGATCAGCATCTCGATTAGCTTGCGTTTGAAGGTCTTTTCCGGGCTCAAGAAAAATGCCCGCGATAGCTGCATGGTGATCGTAGAGCCGCCCTGCTGATGGCGCTGATGAGTGAAGTCGACCCACGCGGCCTCGGCGAGGCGCATAAAATTCACGCCGCTGTGCTGAAAAAAGCGGCGGTCTTCGATCGAGATCACCGCGTCCACCATGACCTTGGGAATGTCGTCATACTTCACCAGTTGCCTCTTGGACCGCTGCTCCGCGTCGAAGAGCGAGGTCAGCATCTGGGGCTCGAGTTCGTAGGCCTCCAGTTCTCCATCCGAGCGGCTGTTGATGTCTAAAACGCCTCCCCCGGCGACGGTGATGGTGGCCGCCTCGGGACTGTGATACGACTCGGGGCCGGGCATGATTTCGATGGAGCCGCCATGCACGCGATAGCTGCCCAACGGGGATTCGCCCTCCTTTTCCCGATAGCCGGCATGGCGCAGATTGGCCGCGATGGCGGAGACGGTTACTTTTGATCCGAGCCTCACCACCTGTGGAGCAGCGAAAATCTTGGCTGAGGTAGCGAACGCCGGACCGCGGAAGCGCTGCTCGATGATCCGGTCATATTTCACATACCAGTAGGTAAAAAAACCAATTACTACGAGCGATGCCAAGAGAAAACCAAGCAAGGCATAGCGCACAATGGGATCGTCGGATCGCAGTTGACGGCCTTTTCCGCGTTGCCCTCTGCGTCCTATCGTCGGAATTTTCAGCTTAATGGCCATGAAGACGGCGGTGCGTCGATTCCCAAAGCAATTCTCAGTCCGAAACGTTTTGGGGGCTAGAGTACGTTTGTGATCGATTCTAAATCACACCGCGCACCTTACAACCGGTTGGATGCGTGTCAAAGGATAGACGTCGGTGGCGGGGAGTCGATGGACGGATTTAGCCCCGTGCCTCAAACCGACCTCCGCGAATGGCCAGGATTTACAGGATTTCTACCAGATAATCTTCGCTCCCAACTGAATGTGCCGCGCTCCACCCGAACCGATGACCGGGTTCGACGCTTCGACATCGGGCGTCGCGGAGGCGCGACCCAGGCTGTCCGGAGAGGTAAGATCGGAGCCCACCGAACCAGGGGCAAAGTTGGCATGGTTGGCAACGTTGAACATCTCGCCGCGGACCTGCAGCCTGATCCTTTCGCTCAGCCGCCAGATCTTGCTGATCGAAGCGTCTAAATTCACAAAGCCTGGTCCTCGAAAGATGTTTCGGCCCATGTTACCGAAGGTTCCGACCGCCATTGGATAGAGCACGGTTCCATTCTCCGCAAAGCACCCGCCGACAATGCCCAGCGATTCCTGCAAAGCCGCGGTGTTCGCGGCGGATTGACATATCGGGTCGCTTGGATCCAGGAACGGTATTGGCCCCTTTGCCGACCATTTCAGGTTTCGAGGATCGCCTTTAATGTTCCAGCGCTCGTTGCTGGCGTTGTTCCCTTCGCCAGTTAGAGACAAATCATAGTAATCGTCAAAGAGCAATATTGGAGGCCCAGTCTGCCATTGAAAGATACCTGTCATTTGCCACCCCTCCAAGAGCTGTCCCCAGGAGCTGCGGGAGGGCAAATCATAAGTCGCGGAGGCTGTGAAGCGGTGGCGGATGTCATAGTCTCCATTCCCCTTCTCCGCCTGATAATTCAGGCTATTCTGCGGGATGAAGTCGATGGCCGTGTTGCTGGTAGCGCCGGCCACGTCGATAGCGTGCCCATATGTGTAGCCGGCGAGCAGGTAGAGTCCGCGAGAGTAACGATGCGTCAGCGTAACCTGAAGGCTCTGATAGGAGGAGGTCGACTTATTGCCCAGGGAGTTCAGGTATGAGATGTATGGGAAACAGTTCTTGCCCGCGCCGACGGTGCAATTCGTCAAAGGCCGCGCACCGATTTCGCAGTCGGTGATGTCCGCGTTCTCGTAGCCGCCTTGGTTCGCAACGCATTGCGAAGAGAGAGCCTGGTCTGGCTGGTTAAGGTCAAGGATGCTATAGAGGTTCTGGCCCCGGTTGGCGACGTAAGCGATCTGCAGCAAAGTGCCAGGCATGAGTTGCTGCTGCACATTCAAGTTCCAATTCAACACATAAGGAGTCTTCAACTTCTGATCGACACCAAAAATAGTGCAGGGACTACCGGCATTGCAGGCATTTGCAGACGTGTTTTTCACCGGAAAGATGGTGGGGTTGCCGGCGCAGTTGGGATCGGGATCGTCCTTGGCGCACCAATTGATCAAGGAAGTATCGCCATCGGTCAAGAGGAAGGAATTAATCGTTCCATTGGCGCCGGGTTGGATCAAGGCGCTTGGATTCAGGTTCAGGCCGCCGCCACCAAAGGCAAAAGTCCGAATCGAGGGTTCTACATAAATGAGGCCAAATCCAGCGCGCAGAATGGTTTTTCCGGTTCCAAAGACATCGAACGCAGCGCCGATGCGGGGAGAAAAGTTTGTCCAGTTGGTTTGGTAGGGCTGGCTGATTCCATAACCAACCTGAATCACGCCTTGGTTGGGAACAAAGTTCGCCAGTTGGTTATGTTGATCCTTAATGGGAAATGTGGCGTCGTAACGCAGGCCGAGATTTAGCGTGAGTCGAGGGGTGGCGCGAAAATCGTCCTGCACAAAAAGTCCGAAGGACTTCAGGCTAAGATCGCGTCCGGGATCTCCATAAAGCAGACTCCAATCGTGGACATTGCCGTTTCCGGCAAGGAAGTCCGGCAGGTAATGAAAGTCAATCCGGCCGCGCCCAGTGCTGGCACGAAAGTAGTTCACTCCGCCGTTGCTGAAAGCTCCACCGAAACGGAAAGCATGTTTTCCCACCGTGTACGAAACCGTGTCGGAATAGTTTTCGGTGTGGCTCGGCGTGGTGTCGAGAGGCCAGCTCGAGTTTCCGCCCAGATAGTTAAAGACGGAACTGGCCGGATTAATTCGCGGGAACCCGAACAGACGAGGGTCGGTGATCCCGGTATTCAGGCCGTACTGGGTGGGATTGACGTTCGCATCCAGAGGGGCAATGGATTCGGTAAACCGGTTGTAACTGAAGCGCGCGACATTCACCAGGCGCGAGTTTGGCGTCCATGTCCAATCGACGCCAAAAACCTGGGTGATAGGCGCAGCGTGGGAAAGCCAGATCTGGCGAAGCGGGGACGCATCTTCCTCAATCTGGTTCGAATTTGCGTAA
>JBAVAA010000741.1:0-3867 GCA_049585515.1 Terriglobales bacterium
ACCGGGTGGCTGGCTGATCCAAGCGTTTTCTTCAATAGGTCAAAGGTCCCAGGTTTCTCATAATCTCCGCCGACATAGCGAAGCAACTTCAGCAATTTGGCCAAGGCTTCTTGATCGATCTCGCCTCCTTGCTGCTGGATGCTCTCTCGCGCGCGCTCTTTGAGATGTTCGTTGGTGCGTCCGGCCCGGGCGACGCCAATCACGGGTACATCCAGGTGACCATGCTGGACCATATGATAAAGCGCAGGGAATATTTTCTTGTGAGCCAAGTCTCCCATGGCTCCGAATAGAACCAAAGCATCAGCTGGCGCTGTATCTTCCGGGCTCTTTCCCACAGCGCATCCTTGTCTAAGATCCGGCATGAACTCCTCCTAACTTTAAAGGGGCCCTCGCGCTGTTCAGACTTGGCTCCCCAGCATTCGATCCAGATTGAATGCTGCGCTGATCAACGCGAGATGCGTAAAGCCCTGGGGAAAATTACCCAGCGCCTCGCCCTGCGGCCCTGTTTGTTCGGAATAAAGTCCGAGATGGTTGGAATAACCCAGCACGCGCTCAAACAGCAACCTAGCCTGATCCAACTTTTCGGAATCTCCCTGACTTGCGCGGGTCAACGCCTCTACCAGCCAGAAAGAACACATGTTGAAAGTGCCTTCCTCGCCCGGGAGCCCGTCAATACGGGGTTACGGAGGGTAGCGATGCACGAGGCTGTCGTTAACGAGGCCCCCGTTGCGGGGACTCTCAAGGATGGCGCGTATCGTGCTGAGCATCCGCGGATCCGTCGGAGCCAAGAAGAAGACGAGAGGCATGATCAGAAGAGAGGCGTCCAGGTCCTCACTGCCATAGAATTGGGTAAACGCGTGGCGCTTCTCGTTCCAACCTTTGGCCATCACCTCTTCATAGATCCTGTCCCGTTCGCGTATCCATTTCGTTCGGTCGGCAGGAAGTGCACGCTTTTCAGCCAGCCTGAGACCACGATCCAGAGCTACCCAGTTCATGACTTTCGAGTAAACGAAATGTTCCTGGCGGTTGCGCATCTCCCAAATTCCGGCATCAGGACGCTGCCAGTTCTCACAGATCCAATCCAGACGCTTACGGATCTTTACCCAAACATCATAAGATGTTGGACTAACATACTTGTTGGATAGATAAAACGCATCCATCAGCTCGCCGTAGATATCTTCCTGGAATTGCGAAACCGCTGCATTGCCGATGCGAACCGGCCGGGACCCGCGATAGCCCTCCCAGTGATCGAGCGTCTGCTCGGTAAGGTAGTTATCGCCGTCGACGGTAAAGACGACTGTTCCTGACGCTTTCGGATGGGCGTGCTTGGACGCGTAATCTTCGATCCAGCCCGTGAAGGCAGCCGCCTCGTCTCTGAAGCCAAGGCGCAGAAACGCATAGACGGTGAAGGCGGCGTCGCGCATCCAGGTGTAGCGATAGTCCCAGTTGCGAGCGCCTCCGACGACTTCAGGCAAACTCGTCGTTGGCGCGGCGATGATTGCTCCAGTGGATTCAAATGTAAGATGCTTTAGCGCCAAGGCTGATCTATGCACTTGAGCCCGCCAGCGACCGTGGTAAGTGCAGGCGGAGAGCCAGTTATGCCAGAATCTCACGGTGCTACGCAGTAACTCGTCAGCGTGCTTTTCGGACGGCGGAGATGGTATGACACCGTCGCCGCAGTCATGCCTAAGGATGAAAATCTGCGACTTTCCTTCGGCGATCACAAACTCAGCAGACACTCCGCCATCCCCGTCATTCCTGAGCGGCACAGTAGTTGAAAGAGCCAGGGTTAAGCGACCTGCCTTGAATATCGCTCCATTAGCCTGTATCAATGTGTCATGCGTCTGTCTACCATAATCAAAAGCCGGCCGGCAAGTGACTGAGATGCGCACTGCTCCCCTGACGCAGCGAACGCGGCGGCAAAGGGAAGAATACTCTGCAGAATCGGAAGACAGACCGACAGGCATGAAGTCTTCTAGCTCGGCGATTCCGTCTTTGAGCAAGAAGCGTGTTACTAACACATTGGTGGAAGGCCAATAAAACTGCTTGTGTCTCACGTCGCGGGCATCCGCAGAAATCTTGAAGCGACCGCCCTTTTCGTCATCCAAGATCGCCCCGAAAATACTAGGCGAATCAAACTGTGGGAAGCAGTACTAGTCGATCGACCCATTCATGCCCACCAGGGCAGCGGTGCGCATGTTGCCGATGATTCCGTAATTTTCGATGCGCTGATATGACATTGTTCTGCTCCTAACCCGGGTCGAAATGAATGTTTCCCGCCGTTGTCCGCCCGAACTTCAGAAGAAGACAGAAACCGCGGTCGGCTGACTTCGATGTCCGGCGCTAGTCGTAAATGAGGATTTCGACCTTGTCGGTTTCAGTTTCCTTGCGAGACTTTCCCAAGCCGATGACTTTCAACCGAGTGTCGTCGACCTTGAAGTGCTGGACGAGATAGTCGCGAACGACCTTGGCGCGGGCCTCGGTCAGCAACTGGTCCTTCGCCGTATCTCCGACTGCGGCGAAGGATGCCACGATCGCGAGGCGAAACTTATTTTGCTCCAGAAACTTCCCGGCTTCGTCTAGTTTCTTTTCGTTCTTGAGCTTCGCGTTGTCGGACTTGTCGAAGATGTCCTTGGCGTCGTAGCCGAACTCCTTGCTTGCGTTTTGGGGCGGCAAGCGAGGATTGCTGTTTTTCTTGAGTTCGGCCGGATCCTCATAACCGCGCTTCTTGAAAAAGCCGCGGAACAGAAAATTCTGCTTCAAGGCGTCCGCATCCTGGGCGAACGCTGTAACCGCTGTCTTGCCCTCATTCATGAGGGCGAGGGCGGCATCGGAAAAGTCGACCGGCGTTTCGCCCTTAATCATGTCGCCACTCTCGATGGCCTTCGCCTTCTCCGATCCGAAGGTGACTTCAACGTACTTGTCACCCAGCAGGCCTTCGGTCTTGATGGTAGCGACGGAATCCTGACGGATGATGTTCGCTGTGGAATTGTCCATTTCCATCACAACTGTGAGTTTCCCGCTCGGTTCGGCGGGCAGAGAGATGTACTTTACCGTCCCCAGATGAATGCCCCCGACGCGAACGTAGGCGCCATTGTCAAGTCCGGCAACGTTCTGAAATTGTGCCTGCAGTTGATAGGTGCGCCGAAACAGAAAGCGCTTCTGGCCGATCAGGAATACTCCGCCTGCCAGGGTAAGAAGCGCCGCTACGATGAACAAGCCCAATCGAAATGCACGCGACATGGATCACCCGTTAACCATTACCCGATAACAATCACGCCTAAGAATCCCGATTCAGAAATTCGACGACAAATTCTTCCCTGCTCGCCTGGAGGTCTTTGAACGTTCCCTCAATCAGAATCTGTCCGTCGCGCATCAGCGCCAGGCGATCGGACACCGTTCGCGCACTGGGCAGATCGTGAGTGACTACGATCGAGGTGAGGTTTCGTTCCTTTTGCATCTTCAGAATCAACTCGTCGATTTCCGATGCAGTGATGGGATCGAGTCCGGCGGTGGGCTCATCGAAGAGCAGGATGCCTGGCGAGAGGGCCAAGGCGCGAGCCAAACCCACCCGCTTCTGCATCCCTCCGGAAATCTGCCCAGGCAGTTTGTCCAGATCTTTCTCCATGCCTACCGTAGTGAGTAGTTCGCGAACGCGTTTCCTTCGTTCGCTGGGGGAAAGGTCGCTGTGGCGTTCGAGCGGAAAAGCTACATTCTGCTCCACTGTCATCGAATCGTAGAGCGCCGAATTCTGAAAGAGGAACCCGATCGTCTTTCTGATTTCATTTAACTGCGAACGCGCCATGCCGGTGATCTCGTGTCCCTGCACGCGAATAGAACCCGAGTCGGGCTGCTGCAGTCCAATGA
>JBAVAA010000742.1:0-5268 GCA_049585515.1 Terriglobales bacterium
GTCTTCGACCTATCCACCGGCGCCTTTATCGCTCGCCATGAAGACGCACTGTTTCTCGGCCCACCTGGCACCGGCAAGAGTCACTTAGCCCAGGCTATCGGCCAAGCCGCTATTCAACAGGGTTACCGCGTTCTCTACCGCGAGACCTACACCTTGCTCGATGAGTTGGCCGAAGCCACTCTCGACGGTACCCGCAAAGAGCACATGGAGTTCTTGGTGACCGTACCCCTGCTCATCCTCGACGATCTGGGGATGCGCAAGCTGCAACTCACTGCTGCCGAGGAACTGCTGGAGATCATCATGCGACGCTACGAGCGGGCCAGCACCATACTGACCTCGAATCGCCCGGTGGAAGACTGGGGCAAACTGCTGGGCGATGCGGCCGCGGTGAGCGCCATGCTCGACCGCTTACTGCACCACGGGCATGTGCTCAAGTGTGGCCCTCGAAGTTGGAGAACCAAACTGGACGCACCGGAACATTAAAGCGCTTACTTGTTCTGCATCGGGAGCGGAACTCTTGACTCCGACCAACGTCAGAGCTAGTGTAATGCTGAGTTGTAAAGCGTGATGCTGGAGGCGACGCCGTGCATTTATCGTCCCTTTGTTTACTTCTTGTCGGTGTCCCTCTGCTGCAAGCCTCGGAAAACACCGGGATCAAGATGACGATCCGTCGCGTTTTTGCTGGAAATCCGAGTGAGCAGACTATCTACGTGCAGGGAGACCGGAAGCGGATGGAGTTCCGGAATTACGAGGGGCAGCGAAAAGATGATGGCTCACAACAATGGTTATCCGGGCCGCGGCTCGCTGCCATTACGCGGTGTGACTTAGGGCAAGTTTTTGAGTTGAACCTTGATGCCGCCGAATACGTCTCAGGACCTTATCCTCCGAAACCACTGACTCAAGCAGAGATCGAGGCGCGTGGATTAGGCAAGCCACACATGTCTTCGTCTAGAGAACCGACACTGCGAATCGAAACAACTACGGTGGATACCGGCGAGCGGAAAGAGTTTTTTGGACACATCGCAAGACACGTCATTATCACAGGAAAGCAGATTCCGCTTGAAGGCTCCCACTCGGAACCACAAGAAACGGTGACGGACGGATGGTATATCGATCTCGACCCTCAAGTTTCGTGCGACCGGAAGTTGAGTAGGGGGAAACGAGCCCACAGCTATGTGGTCGCAGGGAAACAGCCAGCCGAAAAGCCCGAATTTGTCGATATCGGGGAATCAGAAACAGGATTCGCTGTGCAGCTGGCCATAGTTTCGAAAGGCACGTACACGCTGCCGGACGGAACCAATAAGCAGTCAGAATCAAAGAGTGAAACGCTAGTGACACAGCTTGAGCTAGGGTCGCTCGATCCCGGGCTCTTCGAAATTCCTCCGGGATTCAAGCATGTGCAACACATCGAACGAAACCCAAGAGCGTTGGCATCCTCCAGTCAAACGATAGACTTCTGGGAACACTTCAAAGCCAAGATGGCTAGCCTTTTTAACCTTTGATTGAACTTGGCTGAACAACAGCGGGCAGGGTAGAACATTGAGGTTGCTCCCGGCTGCCTATCGTTGGCCGGTTTTGAAGTGATAACCGTTGGCCGCTTTTGAAGTGATCACTGAGGATGAAGGGCTTCTTCGCATATACACGGAACGAGTAAGAATTCCGAAAAGTTCCCAACGATATTTTGAGAGATGAAGTTCCGAAATTCGCAGAACTGCTTTCCCGTTCCACTGAAGTCGTCGACGTACACGATCGCGCCTTCTGCTAACTCGTTTGTAAGTTTGTTTAGGCCGAGGACATTATTCCCGTCGATGAGTTTACAACCCATTCGCTCAAGCCCCGCCGCATCTCGGAGTAGATTCAACATAACCGGGCTGCTGCTGCCGGCGTCGTGAAGTGATACATAGACGGTCTTTTCTGGCGGGATCTTAGATTTTCGGAGGTAGGCAACCAGCGCCTTATTCTGGTCAACTAGTATCTTTTCAACTTCCTTTTCGCTCAAGTATATGATTCGGTCCAATAGCATCAGCGCAGCCTTCTCATCCTGCTGGCTGAATTGCTTCATCCACGCATCGAGACGTTTGATGGTGACTGGCTGAGGTCGGTAGTCAGGGAAGCGTCGACTATAGCGCCAGTAACGAAAACTCTTGAGGAAGCCCAAAAGTTTACCTCTAGAAGGGGTTATATTCGGGAAAGCCAAGGCCCTAGTCAATTCTCAGCAAGCTCTTTGGGAATCGGTTCGTCACGCCCCTCCAGAGCACGGTAAAGACTTTTGCAGTATGCTTCGACGTGTCTTAAAGCCTTCCTGAGTTGGTCGCGATCTGCATCGTCCGTCGTGTAGGTGAGCCTGAGCCGTTGCAGCGATGCCAAAAAATTATCGCAGACATCGAGCGCATTCTTTGTACGTCGCTGGTCTACAACAAATTCATCGAAGGCGGCGCGAGTTTCGAGGCTCGGATCGAGCAGAAATTTTTCAAGCCGTCTAAGCACCCTTGCTCGAAGGTTCCGGTCATCATCAGAAAGGTCATAGCTTTCCATTATTCGGCGGAAATGAATGACACTCTTGATTCTCTTGTTTCGATATTTTTCGACGAGTTTGTCAGTGATGTTGTCGCGACCAAACTCGGCGAAGAGTTGCGGCAGTTCCTTTTCCGCCAGTTCGAGAACAGGCAGAGCCTCGATCCAGAAGTTGGGGGGGATTCTGGTCTTCGGGTCCGGGTCGAGCGACATCTGTTGATAACGCTCCGGAAAAAGAAGAAGTTTTTTACAGCGCTCGACTTGCGTTTCGCTCAGGCCGGTCAGTTTCGCCAGCGATTGCGTCTCGTTCTCGCCAAGTTCTTCAATCACAATCTTCAAACCGAGAGCAGTGGGCATGAGTTCCCACGCTTCACGGAAGTTATGAATGTTGAACATGTACAGAAGACCAGCCAGTTTCGACGGGGGCTCTACGACGTTCGCGGGGATGTCGAGATCACGGTCCTCAGCATTTAGCTCTAAGACGCACCGGTAGCGACGTTCGCCATCGAGTATCGAGAACTTCGTCTGTCCCTTGGGCTGATAGACTGTGATGGGAACGAGCACGCCCTTGTCATGAATGCTCTTCTTTAGTTCTTCGATTTCAGGGCGATCGAATAGGTGGCGCGGATTATGCTGACTTGGCTTGATATCTTCGGGGCGCAACCGCTTCAGAACACCAGGTGTTGGTACTACTTCCTCCGAATGTTTCGATCTAAGGGGCATAGGTGAACCTCACCTGTTCCAGATCAAGACTTCGTTAGCGCTCTTCCGCTGGCTTGTAAATCCCGCAATATTTCGGCGAACAGTGACAACAGTAGATTTAAAGCCCTGACGCAGGACTTCCGCTTCGGGACTCTCGGCGTAGCTCACTACAAACGAGACTCCCCGTCGATGGAGTCGTCCCATCGCACGGCGAACTCGATCTACATCTTTCGAGGAAAAACTTGTTCGGTGGTACTCGTTGAAAACCCTTCGTGTGTCGACTGCGTATGGCGGGTCCATGTAAACGAAGTCACCGGCTTTTGCATGTTCAATCGCTTTTTCAAAATCGCCGGTCATAAGCGTCACGCGTCGAAGCAACCTTGAGCACGCCAGCAGCGCATCGGAATTGGGAAGCCTACCGGTGCGACTGGCTCCGAAAGGAACATTGAACTCGCCTTGCTGGTTGGTCCGATAAAGGCCGTTGAAGCAAAAGCGATTCAGATAAATGAAACGAGCAGCCCTCGCCGCAGGTCGCAAAGTACGAGGATTTGTAGAACGCATTCGTAGGAACTCGCGCTTCGACCGGCGCCGCCCTTTCAGTTCCGCAGAAACTTCCGCTGGAGTTTCCCTCACGGCACGGTAAGTCAGCATCAGTTCCGTGTTTATATCCGAGAGAACTGCGCTTTTGGGTTCGAGCGAGAAAAAGAGACAAGCGGAGCCAGCAAACGGTTCTATGTATCGTTGCGCCTTGATTGCTGCGAAATGCTCTCGGATTAGAGGCAAGAGTTGGCGCTTGCTCCCTGCCCAACGCAGGAATGTTCTGGGCGGGCGCGCCGATCGTTTGTCCATTGTAGTCAAAGTCTACCAGTCGCCGATCGCTCATCCCAAAGGAATTTTGGCTACCAAGGGCTATCGTTACCTTCGTGACCCTAAGAGTAATCCCGCTAGGCGGGTGAGCCACTTCTCGGAACCTCGACTCATAAAAAATGGAGGACAATACGGGGACAGACGGACGCCCACCGGGAAAGTTTGAGAGAATAGGGGGACAAGAGAATAGGGGGACAGACGAGACGTTCACCGTTTCTACCACCCAACCCTCTTATTCCCCGCCACCAAATCAAAATGCCGATCCCTGCTCAGCAGCGGAAGCGAATGCTGCCGGCAGAGGGATGCGATCCAGATGTCGTTGGTTGGGATCGGCTTGCCTTTGCGCTTTAATTCGAGGGTGATTTCTGCGTAACAATGGGTGGTGGGCTCGGTGATGTCGAGCACTGCGCAGTCCTGGAGTAATCCCGCCAGCCAGTTTTCGTAGGCGGCGCGATTTCGCGACTGCGCGATTCCGTGGCGATACTCACCCAGCACAATGACCGGAATCGCCATCTCGTCGGCGCGAGCGAGTTGAGCAATCACTCCCGGATCGTTGTCGGCCGCGGCCGATAGCGCGTTGGTATCGAGAATCATTCTTATCTCAAATCATTCCCAGACTTCCCGGTCGATTCGCTCGAAGGCTTCTTCCACCCGTCTTTCGATTTGCTTCCTCTCTTTGTGCAGGTGTTTGAGCTTCCCGAGATGCTTCATCCACGGTCTTTCCCGCGAGGTCGTTTTCAATTTCTCCTGCACCGCTTCGGTGACCAACTGTCGCAGGGGAATGCCCCGTTCGGCGGCGACAGACTTGGCGCGACGAAACAAGAAATCGGGGATTTCGAGAGTTGTCTTCACGGAGCCATATTACCATATTTACGGGTACCCGCCCCCTTCCCCGAGAAGGCGGGCATTCAATTCATCACATCCAGCCGGTGAGTGCCATCACAGACACAACCTCCACTATGCTCGAAAATGAAAGCTGATCGGCCAAATGAAACGTGTGTCCGCCCTGAGAGACGGGCCTCGACGTCGAACGGAATCGCAGTCAGCGATCATTGACAACCTAATGACAACCTAAATAGCAACAACCCAAAACATCAGCGCACTTCACCCCCTTAGCAATTCCGAGAACGGGAATTTTCCTCTAAGTCCTTTGCTTTGAAGTTGATGGAGTTAAGTCCTTATTTG
>JBAVAA010000743.1:0-2102 GCA_049585515.1 Terriglobales bacterium
CTCTTACATTTCGCACGGAGTGGTAATTTGGGCTCGACCCCGTCGCGGCTGGACCTTGCCGTTGACTCCTCGAGCTACCCTTTTTGTGATCGGGTCATATAAATAGATTAGAAAAGCAAAGTCAAGAGTTTTTGTGGCGAGTCCGCGAATCTCTGACCGGACGATTGGGAATTCACTTTTCCATAATCCCTATGTTTTCGCGGATTTTTACAACGCGGTCGGCGACGATGTCGTCGGAGCGCTGCGCCAGGTACCTCCGCTAGCGAATCGCGGTAGCACCGACCTTAGTGGCTTTCCCCGGCCCGAAATGCAGGCGGAAGTCACTTTGCGAGAAGTATCTGCCGCCACCGCGAGCCTCCTGAGGTCTGCTGATGGTCGCCAACGAGCAGAGTGATTCGAGCGCCGATCGCGTCCCGATTGGACTTCGTTACTTCCAATTTCAGTAGAATCCAATTCCCGCGTTCGCCCTACTCACACCCTCAATGAGTCGCGGTATACTGTGCGCACCATTGCAAGCCAAGGCTGCGCATGTATCGTTTAAAGGCCTGTTTCGCGATAACGGGTGTCGTTTTCCTTCTCACCTCAACCCTCGAGACGCAGACTTCCCAAACCACGACGGCAACATTCTCATCCTCAACCGAATTGGTTCTAGTTCCCACGGTTGTCAACGACAAGTCTGGCGCCTACATTGCCAGTCTCAAGAAGGAGGACTTTGCTCTAAAGCAAGACGGGAAATCTTACCCGATAGCCATTTTTGAGGAGGTAAAGACCAGCTCTGCTCGCGTGCGTCGTTCCGCAGGGCAAAATGGAACCTTCACCAACTTCGATGCCGGAGGCAGCGACTTTCACCGCCTAAACATCATCGTTTTGGATTTCGTAAATACTCCGTTCCTCGATCAGGCAAACGCCAGAAAGGAGCTGTTAAAATTTCTTTCGGAAGTCGCGGAATCCGGTGAGCCCATGTGTCTATTGGCGCTCACCCGCGGCGGTCTGACTCTGCTTCACGATTTCACGGATGATCCCAAACTTCTTGCCGCGGCACTGCGCAAGGCGGCATCCAACACCGCGCCACTGATCCACGAAGCAACGGTGGACCCCGGGCACTCGGCGGACGGCGATGCGGTGAGTGCAACACTTACGGCGCTGATTAGAGGACAGTTACAATCCGAGGCCGAGTTGACGTCGACAGAAGCTAAGGATGCAGCTTCCATTACCGTCCAAGCGCTGCAGCAAGTCGCGAAAGCTTTCCGCGGTTTGCCAGGACGAAAGTCACTGATCTGGGCCAGCTCCGGCTTTCCGTTCTCGTTGAGTCCCCCCTCGTTGCTCATGTGCGATCCCGCCTGTCCGGTTCATCAGCGGGATGAAGTGCAGGCAATGTACGACAATCTCTGGAGAATGATGAACGATGCTCAGATTGCAATCTACTCTGTCGATCTGCGCTCCGCTGATTCCAGCATGTTAATGTCGACCGGAGGTGTTCGCCCCTCCGATTACGGAGATCCCCAGTTCGATACCGACGCTCAAGCACACTGGAAAGCGCAGGATACCGACAGTGCGCTCGAGCTATTTGCGGAGAACACAGGCGGCAAAGCATTTCTTGGAGGCAGCCACCTGGTCGAGAGCTTTCGTCAAGCCACCCAGGATGACAGCAGCTACTACATGCTCGGCTATTACGTCAGCCAAAGCGCCAAGCCGGGATGGCATCAAATCGCGGTGACAATCGGCAGAAAAGGCGCACATGCGCGCTATCGAAACGGCTTCTTTCTTTCCAGGGACACGTCCACACCCTCCGCCCGGCAAGACATAAAACTGGCACTAACCTCCCCGTTTGATTTTGTTGGGGTACCGGTTTCCGTTACTTGGTCCGGCAGTGATGCCGGCAAGCCCGCTGGCAGGAGCAAAATGAAATTCGACCTTGTAATGCCACCCAACTTTGTATCCGTGGATGAATCCGATCAGAATCACATGGTGGTAGACATCGTAGCGGTGGCGAAAAATCTGAATGGAGACGTGGTAGCAGAACTTTCTCAGCGTATCGACACCCACCTAAAACCCGACGGCCTGGAACAGATACAACACAACGGCATGACCTACCGCAATGG
>JBAVAA010000744.1:0-5153 GCA_049585515.1 Terriglobales bacterium
ACATTGATGACGGCGAAGAAGGCGTTTGCGCCATAGAGCGACGAACTGGGTCCGCGGACAATCTCCACTCGCTCGATCATGTCCACATCCACCAGAAATTCGTTGCCTAACATTGCCTGGCCGAGCACTGTATTGTTGACGCGATGGCCGTCGATCAATACCAGAATCCGGCTGTTCCAGTCCCCCAACCGTCCGAAGCCGCGCACGCCGACGAAGGTGTAGTCGCGGTCATAGGTGACGTAGAAGCCGGACACACTGCGCAGGATGTCGGCCAGGTTCCGATAGCCGAACTTCTGGATTTCGTCGGAGGTGACAACCGTGACCGAGGCGGGCGCGTCGCTGGCGTTCTGCAGGTGCTTCGACGCGCTGTAAACCTTAATGTTACCCAGATCCTCGAGGCTGACTTCACCGATGTCCTTGGGTTTTTCCTGAGCGCCGGCTATTGCCGCCAGCACGAACAGGAGGGATAGGACCAACCAACACCGGCCCGGGTAATTGCAACTCGTTTGATACCGGGAGTGGGCGAACAAAGAGACGCACTGGGTTGCGACGACGCTCATCAAGTCTCCGGAGGCCGCTCCAAGCGCGTGGCGAGCTGTGCTACATGCCTCTACTACCTATCTTCGGCAGAGGCTGAATCTTCAGCAGTGGGATTAGGCGGTTACTTTGGGGCCCGGCACAGAGTGGTGAAGACGGTTGAGTCTCGATTCGGATGTGAGGTTTGTTGTTTTACCAAGTCAAAGGCTTAAACCACAGGAGACACGGAGGGTCACAGGGAAATCGGTGACCGATAAAGGTCGATCTGTTTGACACTCTCAATTAGTGGTTGGCAGGAATGGTGGGCGGGAAAGTCATTGTGATCGCGTCGTTGGCAAAGAATGAAATGACGATGTTGGTTTCGGTCGCGACCGGCTGGCCATCCTTCAGGTAGGGACGGTAACGCCAGTGGCGAATGGCGCGGACTGCGGCGGCGGCGAGCGCCCGGTTGCCCGAGACAATTCTCACGGTGCGCACCGTGCCATCGGAATCCACTCCAGCGGTCAAAGCGACTACACCGCGAGCGTGGACATCATCCGGATATGCGAAATGCAGCGGCGGTCTCGAAGCCTGGATACGGACGTCTGGACCGGAAGGTGAAATGCTGGGAGTCGCGGCTGCAGGCTGGACGCGACCTGTGCGGGTCGAGGTTTCCCGGGTAGCTGGGGCAGGAGCCGAGAGCGTCCTTGCGATAACCCGTGCAGGCGATGCCGACTTAGCCGCAACTCTCCGCGCGATGATTGGATGAGCAGGGGCTGGCTTTGCGGAATTGGCGGAATCCGGCGGCGCGTCCGCGTTGGTAAGCACGAGTTGATTCTGCTGGAGCAGGCTTTGCCGGAGAACTGGCTGATTGTGGGCCTGCGAGGACGGTATGACCTGTACACGCTGCCATGCGACCACGGAAATTATGCAGAGCGAAAGCGCGCCGGCAACCGTCGCCATCCTGGACGTTGAAACTCTAGACATTGCCAGCTTGGGCCAGTCCAACTTGGCAAAAGACAGCTTGGGCAAAAACAGCTTAGGCAAAGACAGCTTAGGCAAAGACAGCTTAGGCAAAGACAGCTTGGGCAATGACAGGTTGGGCAATGACAGCTTGGCCAAAGACAGCTTGGGCAAAGACAGCTTAGGCCATTCCAGTCTAGGCAAAGAAAACGCCCAAGATAAAGGCCACGACAAAGACAAAGACGACGAGACGGCGTTTGACGCGGGAGTCACTTCTTCCCGGCGCGCTATCACTCTTTCTCGGCCGTCCATGATGTCGGTCTTGACCGGCAGCTTGGCGGGTAACTGGGCAGATTTCTGGGCCGGCATAGCGTCGATCGGCCGAGTCGACGGAATTGTGAACGGCGTTGTTCTCGGCATCGATGACAGTACTGTCGCCGGCGGCGCGAAATCTTCAACCACGCCGATCACGATGGATGAGTTGTACGACGGCGACACGACGCCTGTGTTGTTGTGGAAGAGGTCGATGACTAGACGGCGCTGGCGCTGGTTCAGGAGTGCCAGCGAGAGCTGGTGAAAGTTCCGAAATGTCCAGAGAAGATAAATGCGTTGCCGGGGCGAGAGTTCGGCGCGCACGAATCCCTGTGGCGTTTCAAACAGCAGGTAGCCGAATTGGAGCCTCTCTAGTAGCACATTTGTGCATATGCAGCTTGGGTACCAGGGAATTCGATTGCAAGCCAAAGATAATAACATCGTTATGGCTTATGGTGGGCGAGTTAGGGTAAGCCTGTGCAAAGGATTTCACGTTCACGTCCTTGTAATGGGAAAATACACGGTTGGAATTGCAGACGGGAATCGCAGGGGATGAGTTCTTCGCCATACTCTTAGATCTTTAATTCCACCAGCGTGGCTCCCCCTCCGCCCTCGTTGCTCGGGGGTTCCGTCACTGTTTCCACGTGCGGGTGTTTTTGCAGATACTGGCGCAAGGCTTTGCGCAGGATGCCCATGCCGCTGCCGTGGACAATGCGTACCCGTGGCATCCCGGCCAGGAATGCGCGGTCAACGAACTTTTCGACTTCGCTGGTGGCTTCGTCCACAGTACGGCCGATGACGTTGATTTCGGTGGGCGTGTTGAGGCTGCCGCTTTCGTTTTGCAGTTTGACGCTGATGCCTTTCGCGCGGGCTGCCTGCACAGGACTCTCGGAGGCGCGTTGTGTGCCGGCTTGAACTCCGGTCTGAACTTCCGCGATATCTTCCCGGGCGACGCGCATCTTCATCGAACCGATCTCGACATCGAAATGATTGTCGCCAATTTTCTTCTTGACGACGGCCGCGCGTCCCATCGACTTGAGCTTAACCGTGTCGCCCTCCGAGACGTGCTTGACCAGGCTGGGCTGGGCATTCGGGTCGCCGCGATCGGCGCCGGTGGTGTGCGCAACCACGGTGGCATCGAATTGCTCACGAAACTCTCGGCGCATCTTGGCGATCCGGCGTTCGGCGTCTTTCGATAATTTCTGGGCGGCAGCACGCTCCTGCACGGCGTTCACGGTCTCTCTAGCGTGGTATTCGAAGTCGCGGAAGAGGGCTTCGAGCTTCTTCTCCATCTCGCGAATCTTGGCCTGCTGTTCTTTGCGGCCCTCGCTCGCGAGGTGCGATTTCTCTCGCTCGAGTTCCTGCTCGCGGGTTAGCATCCGAGCGCGCTCTTTTTCCAAGTCCCGAAGGTCGGAGTGAAGGCGGTCCAAAAAGCGCGCCACATCCTGAGTTTGCGAGCCCAGACGGGAGCGAGCTGAAGTAATGATGGCAGGGTTCAATCCGAGCCGTTGCGCGATGTTGATTCCGGCAGACGCTCCGGGAACACCAGTCTTCAATTCATAAGTCGGCTGTAAGGTGGCTTCGTCAAAGCCGACCGAAGCGTTGATCACTCCTGTTGTGTTCGCGCCATAGACTTTGAGTGAAGTGTGGTGGGTTGAAATCACGATCATGCACCCGACTTTGCGGAAATGCTCGGCGATAGCAACCGCCAGCGCAGCGCCTTCTTCGGGATCGGTCGCGGAGCCGAGTTCATCAAGCAGCACCAGCGAATGCGCGGTCGCGGTGCGCGAGATGAAGTCGATGTTCGTGACGTGCGCCGAAAAGGTCGAGAGATTCTGCTCAATCGATTGATAGTCGCCGATGTCGGCCAGAATCGCGTCGAAAACCGGCATCTCGGCGCGGTCCGCTGGAACGGGCATGCCGGATTGCGCCATCAGGGCAAGCAGTCCAAGCGTCTTGAGAGTGACGGTTTTGCCGCCGGTGTTAGGCCCGGTAATCACTAACTGACGGCGCTCGCCTTCGAGTTCGATGGTGATGGGGACGATCTTTCCCTTCTTTAGTTTTAGATTGCGTTCCAGTAGCGGATGCCGGGCGTGGTGGAGAAGCAGCCGAGCTTCGCTTGGCTGGGACCCACGAATGCCTCCGTCCCGGGGTGGTTCTTGCTCGTTCGACGTTTTGTGCCCGGCCTCTCCGGCAGAAAAAATTACAGCCACGCAGTTGTAGTCCTCGGCGAAGCGGGCTTTCGCGAACTGGAGTTCCAGTTCGGCGAGGATGTCGGCCGCGGCCAGGATCGCCTCGGCGTTTTCTCCAATTTGGCGCGTCATCTCGAGGAGAATGCGATGGACCTCCGCTTGTTCCTCATCCAGCAGGCGCACGAGTTCGTTATTCTGCTCGATAGTTTCGAGAGGCTCGACGAAGACGGTTTGTCCGCTGGAACTGGCGCCATGCACCACTCCCTGCACGCGGCGCTTCTGCGCGACTTTTACGGGGATCACGAAACGCTCGCCGCGGATGGTGATCAGTTCATCCTGCACGGTGCCGCCTTCGGCAAGCTTTCGCAGGTAGCCGCGCAGCGAGTCCTGAATTTGCCGCTTCTGCTTTTCGATCTCGCGGCGGATACGGCTGAGTTCAGGAGAAGCGCGGTCATCGAGCGTCCCGTCGGGCAGGATCTTGTTGCGGAACGCGCGCAGGAAGGCGGTGAAGTCCTGGATGCCGTTAGAAAGCGCAGACACCGCCACCCACTCGGAGCGCATAGCGGCCGGAGGCTGACGGACGATTTCGCGCCACTCGTCGGCGCGATCCGCGATGAGCACAACGTCGCGGATTTCTCCGGTTTCAAGAGCGGCCCCAGAGATACGAGATTTCTCGATCAGCGTCCTAACTTCTGGCAATCCGGCGAATTCAAAGCGTCCACCAACTCGGCGATACTCACGGATTTCGGTGGTCAGTTGCTGTTGGTTTTCAATCCACGGACGATCTAGGGAAGGGAGAAGTTCCGCGATGCGGCGCTGCCCCAAAGCCGAAGACGCGTAGCCTGCGAGCAATTCGCGCAGGGTTTCGAACTCGAGCAGACGCGAACTGCTGTGGGTTACGGGATTGGGCACGAAAGCCACGCTTTTTGATGTTACAACGTAGGGCAGATTTCCGTGGATGAGAGATGAGAGATGATTCGGGGCAACGCCGCAGTGTAGAATCGAGAGCGCCGGTTGCCGCGATGTGACTACCGCGACGGCCCCGTAGCTCAACTGGATAGAGCATCAGCCTTCGGAGCTGAGGGTTGGGGGTTCGACTCCCTCCGGGGTCGCCATTCCGAAAGCCGATTTGTAATTCCTATGAACGCCCTGCAATTGTCCCCTGAAGAC
>JBAVAA010000745.1:0-7108 GCA_049585515.1 Terriglobales bacterium
CGGAATCCAGTACCAATCCGATATAACGGGAGTCTTGCGTGATGATGTAGATCGCGCCAATTTTCATTTACTTGCTCAATTCCCGTTTCACCGCCTCGCTAACCACCTTTCCATCCACCCGCATCCCGGCGGCGGCGAAACGGGCCATGGCGGCCTTCATCACTGTCCCCATCTCTTTCATCGCAGGCGCAGGCGTCATCTCGGCAATCGCCGCCCGGACTCCCGCTACGATTTCCTCTTCGCCGGCGGCTTTGGGCAAATAGGTTTCGATCAGCTTGATTTCGGCGGCTTCTTTGTCGGCCATCTCCTGCCGTCCGCCCTTGGTGAACTGTTCGACCGAGTCCTTGCGCTGCTTAATTAGCGTGGAGAGCACCTGCTGCGATTCCTTGTCGTCGAGCGGCGCCATCTTTTCAATTTCCTTGTTCTTGAGCGCGGTCTTGACCATGCGCAGCGTGGAGAGCCGCTGCTCTTCCCGCGCCTTCATGGCGGCGACAATGTCTTTCTGGATCTGGTCGATTAAGGGCATGGCGAGATTATAGAGCCAACATTCTGAAAACATGCGCCACCTGCTGCGTTTTTTGAGTTTGACGGAACTGTCCTTGAAATCTAGAGTTGGTGACCTCGGCACTGGCTCTTTTACCATCCATCAAACCAATGATTCTGCGCCTGGGATACGACATCGAGTTTGAGATCCCCGCTCCAGTAGCGATGGTGGCGCTGCTTAATGTGCATCCTTCGCGAGTCCCCGATCTGCGGGCGTCCGATGAGTTGCGCGTATCACCGGCGACGCAGATGGAGAGTTTCACCGACAGCTTCGGAAACCGCTGCGCTCGTTTCGTGGCGCAGCAGGGCGCGCTCCACTTCAGCAACTCGACTCTGATCTATGACCCCGGCACCCCCGATCAGGTCAACCCGGCCGCGCGTGAAATTCCACCGCAAGATTTGCCGCACGATGCCCTTCGCTATCTCTACAACAGCCGGTACTGCGAGGTCGACAGATTCTCGACGATTGCCCTGGAGTTGTTTGGCTCCGTGCCTCCGGGATGGTCGCGGGTGCAGGCGGTTTGCGACTGGGTCCATACCAAAGTCAGCTTCGGATATCAATATGCTCGTCCCACGAAAAGCGCATTGGACGTGTTTACCGAACGCTTCGGAGTCTGCCGCGACTTTCAGCATCTTGCGGTCACGCTCTGCCGCGCACTGAATATTCCCGCGCGCTACGCGACCGGATATTTGGGCGATATTGGAGTCCCCGCGTCGCCCGACCCGATGGACTTTAGCGCATGGTTTGAGGCCTATCTCGAAGATCGTTGGTGGACCTTCGATGCGCGCCATAACCACCCGCGCATAGGGCGCGTGCTCATGGCAACTGGACGCGACGCCTCCGATGTGGCCATCACCACGTCGTTTGGGATTGCCAACCTGAAGCAGTTCAGCGTAGTAACCGAACAACAGCCCACGTAGGCCCGGACGCATTCGTCCGGGCACCAAGCGAAGCGCGGCGGGCTTCCGTGAAATCGATGACCGCCCATTCCGGTCTGTTTGTAAATCCGCAATCTTCCACTATTCTGACTTTATGAATTACCTGGTGGCTTCCCGCGTTTGCGATTCGCGCGACGATTCTCATGCTTAAAAAAAATAGACTTTTCACCCCCGGACCGACTCCACTGCTGCCGCAAGCGCAAATGGCGATGGCTGCCTATGGCGCGCATCATCGCACCGCCGATTTTCGTGCTCTGTTTACACGCGTTCTGGCCGATGTGAAGGAGTTCATCGGCACAAAGAACGATGTGCTGGTGCTGACCTCGTCGGGCACGGGTTTCATGGAAGCCTCGGTTTCGAACCTGACTTCGCCCGGCGACCGCGTGCTGGTGCTCTCCGCCGGAAAATTCGCTGAGCGCTGGACCTCGCTGGCCAAGGCGTTTGGCTGCGCCGTCGAGACGGTGAACGCTCCCTACGGCGAGACCTTTGCTTTGGACGACGTGCGCACCAAGCTGACGCCCGATATCCGCTGCGTTTATATGCAGGCAACCGAGAGTTCCACCGGCGCGCGCCATGACGTCGAGGCGATTGCGAAACTTGTTCGCGCTTTGCCGGATACTTTGCTCGTCGTCGACGCGATCACCGGCTTGGGGACCACCCATCTCGACGTCGACGCCTGGGGCATCGACCTCATCATCGGTGGCTCGCAGAAGGCGCTGATGATCCCGCCCGGATTGGCCTATGGCGCCATCAGCGAACGTGCGTGGCACCGGATGGAGACGGCGAAGTCTCCACGTTATTACTTCGATCTGCGAAAGGAACGGAAGGCGGCGGCCAAGGCGGAGACGGTATCCACGCCCGCGACTTCGCTATTTGCAGGAATGGCGGCAGCGTTCGATTATGTTCGTCAACTGGGAGACGGCAACCTCGCAGCAGGACGCGACGCGTTGATTGCGAACGCGGAGTTGTGCGCCGCGATGACGCGGGCCGGCGTTACAGCGCTGGGACTAAAGTTATTCGCGCCGGATTGTCCAGCCGCTGCGCTGACGGCCGTCGCGCCGCCGTCCGGCGTCGATTCGACAGCTATTTGCAAATTGTTCCATGAGCAGTTTGGCGCGGTTGTGGCGAACGGAAATGCGGAGTTGAAAGGAAAGCTTTTTCGCATCGCGCATATTGGCTACTACGACTACTTGGACACTGTAGGGATACTGGCGGCACTCGAACTGGCGATTTCCGAAGCTACCGAAGCTACCGGGGAAAAAGTTGCGTTTGGAAGCGCGGTAAGGGCGGCGCAGGAAGTTTATGCACGTGCCATGGCTCAGACGCAAAACCGCGCAGAAGTCCGCTGAGAAAGGCAGGTCGCTTCGCTCAGGATGACAAAGGTTGAAAGGGATAGGAAGGTTCTTGAGAGCAGCATTGCAAGCTACGAATCGAGCGCTTCCCGGCGCAATTTGCGGCTTTCGGCCAGCAGCGACATGGAGTGCATCAGGTTCTGCAAGGTAACAATTCCCACCAGTTGCTGCTCATCGACAATCGGGATAATGCTCAGATTGCGGGCGGAAAGTTTGCGGAAAGCGGAGGCGAGCGACTCCTGCTTGGCGGCGACGTCGAAAATGCGATTCATGATCGCCTGCACATAGCCATTTCCGTCGGCGCGTAGCGCTTCGAGAATCTTCTGCCGAGAGACAACGCCCACCATGTCGCTGCCGCGCACCACGGGAAAGTCGTCCTGCAGCGTGTGCACCGCTTTTTCGAGCGCGTCCTCCAGCGTGTCGGCGGGCGAAAGTGTGGCAAAGTCGGTGAGCATGACCTCTTCCAGGCGGACGCTTTGCAGCACCGATTGAAATACCGCCGAGCGCTCTTCAAGTTGCGCGCCGACGAAGAGGAAGAATCCGATCATCACCAGCCACCAGTTGCTCATCAGCATGCCGACCATCATGAACAGAATGGAAAACACATGGCCAATGCGAACGGCGCGCTGGGTGGCGTGAATCATATCGACGCGGCGCGAAAAAATGGCGCGCAAAACGCGCCCGCCATCCATCGGATAGGCCGGCAGCAGGTTGAACAGGCCGAGGTAGAGATTCGCCCAGACAATGCTCCGCAACAAGGCGCTGGAATGGAGCAGCGGTCTGGCTGTCAGCGAAAATCCGGGTATGGCCGCCAGCAATATGAGTGCAGATAAACCGGCGATGAAGAGATTCACCAGCGGCCCGGCAACCGCGATGCGTATGTCACGCTTCCAGCCGTTGACCGGATCCGGGATCACGTTCGCTTCGTCGAGAATGGTGATTCCGCCGATCGGCAATAGGATGATGCCCTTCGCTGGAATGCCGGAGCCCCGGGCCACTAGAGCGTGACCAAGTTCGTGCAGGACGACACTGCCGAAAACGATGCCCACCAGCGCGAGTCCGCGCAACGCGGCAGCGGCATCCTGCGCAGCCGCTTCGGTGCTCCACACAAACACCAGCAGAAACAAAAAGGTCAGATGAACGCGGATTTCAATTCCAAAAAGACGTCCCAGCGGGATGGACCAACTACGCATCGACATGCCTATTACTATTCTATCTACTTAGACACCGATTCATGCCGGGGAGTTGCGAAAAGAGAAATCGGAAGGGCTGGGTCGAAAGAAGGTGTCGCCGCGAGTCTATTTTGCTTTAGGACATTTTATCGCTCGCTTTCCGCGATTGCCTCGCGAACTGCCCGCAGCACTCCATCCATCTGCTGGGGCGTTCCGATGGTGATGCGAACACATCCATCGCAGCCTGGACTTGCCGAGGAATCCCGGACCAGAATGCCGCGGCGCTGCATCGACTCCACAAATGTCTTCACCTTTGCACCAATTCGCGCCAGAACGAAATTCGTCCGGCTCGGCCAATAGTGGAGTCCGAGTTCGTGGAACAACTGTGAAAGCTGCTCCCGTCCCTGCTTCACCTGCGCCACGTGATTGGCCACGAACGCCTGGTCGCCAAGCGCTTCTTCAAGGCAGGCAAGCGCCGCGGAATTCACATTGAATGGCAAGCTGAAACGCCGCAGGAAGCCGATCTGCTCGGCCGCACCGATCAACACACCCAGGCGCAGGCCCGCGAGTCCGTAGGCTTTCGAGAACGTGCGCGCGACGAACAGATTCGGATAGCGCGGCAAATCCAGAATCAGCGTCTCGCCGCAGAATTCGAAATAGGCTTCGTCGATCAGCACCGCGGCATTCGGCGCCGCTTCCGCAATCTTCAACAAGCCGACGCGCGAAGCCGCCAGGCCCGTGGGATTGTTAGGATTCGCAATCGCGATTACCCGGGTGCGCGGCGAAATGCCCCGCAGCAAATCGGCGGCCGGAAGCGCCAGGTTTTCTCCCGGCGGCACACGCACAACCTGCGTCCCCAGCGCCTCGCCCAGCATCGAATACATAACGAATGTCGGATCGGCAAACAGCAGTTCGTCGCCTACACCCAAATAACTTGTGAACACCAGCGACAGCGCTTCATCCATTCCGTTGGTGAGCAAAACCTGCTCGGGCTTGACCCCCAGAAAATTCGCGAGCAGTAACTCGCCAGCCTCGCGCCGCGGATACAGCGATACATCCGCCGAAGAAAGCGACTGCAGGCGCGCCAGCACTCGCGGCGAGCATCCGGTCATGCTCTCGTTGAGATCCAGGCTGAGCCCGGCACGGCTGGTAATTGGCGAGTGGTACGGACCTAGGCTGGCAATCGGGTCTCGCGGTTTCAGCATGGTGTCCGAAAAAATAATGCAAAGATTCTGGCGATGGTTGAATGAGTTTACGACAACTACGCTTCATCTCGCCGCATATACTTCACCGCGACAAAGATCACGGTGCAGATCGCGAAATCGAGCAACAGGCCCAGGTCTTCCCTGAAAAGCCGATGCCGCACCACTGCGGGCAAGCGGGGCATAATCAGATAGTAAATCGCGTTGCCGGCGAGCACGGCCGCGAGCGCGTCAAGGAAATTCTTCGCCGTCTTGCTTGATGTCTTGCTCTTGATCGGAACGTCGTTCAAGCTGGCCTCCGCTTCTGCTGGCGCTAGTCCTGCTAACATCGCTTAAGATGCTGGAACCGTCCACTCCAGTGCAATATGTAAAAGGCATCGGCCCGCGCCTGGCCGAAATCCTGGCGGCCAAAGGCCTTGCGACCGTCGACGACCTGCTCCACTACCTGCCTTTCCGCTATGAAGACCGGCTGAACCCGCGTTCCGTGGCCGAACTGCGCGCCGGAGAGATGGCGACGGTGATTGCCGAGGTCCGCAACTCGGGACTGTTTCGCACCCGCCGCATGCCGATTTTCCAGCTCACGGTCGGCCAGGGCCGCACCCGGCTGAAATGTATCTGGTTCAACGCGGCCTATCTGCAGGGCCGCTTCCAGCCCGGACAAATGCTGGCCCTCTATGGCAAGGTCGAAGAAGATCGCGACGGCGAACTGCAAATCGTGCAGCCGCAGTTCGAGGTTCTCGGCGACATTTACGAAGAAGGCGGCGCCGACGAAGCTGAAAAGAAAGCAGCCGCTTCGCTCGAAATCGGACGCATCGTTCCCATCTACGAATCCACCGGCCAGGGCAAACTCACGCCGCGTTGGTTCCGGCGAATTATCCGTGGGACGCTCGAAAATCTGAATCCCGACCTTCCCGATCCAATTCCCGCCGCGGTGCGCGCCCATTTGAGCCTGGAGTCTCCACGAGAAGCGCTGTGGAAGGTTCACTGGCCCGATGCGGGCGAAAGCTTTGCCGATCTGCAATCGTCGCGGACGGCGGCGCACATCCGGCTGATCTTTGACGAGCTATTTTTCATCGAGCTTGGACTGGAACTCAAGAGGCGAGAGCAAAAAGCACAGACCGGAATTGCCTTTCAGTTGAACGATGGCGTTCGCGAGGCAATCAAGAAAATACTGCCGTTTCATCCGACGGCGGCGCAAAAGCGAGTGCTGAAAGAAATCGCCACCGACATGCAGACGCCCAGCCCCATGCGGCGTCTGCTACAGGGCGATGTGGGATCGGGCAAAACCATCGTGGCCTTCCAGGCGGCGATCATCGCCATTGAAAACGGCTACCAGGTCGCGCTGATGGCTCCCACTGAAATTCTGGCGCAGCAACATTATTTCTCCGCCCGCCAGATTCTCGAACGAGCCGGCTACCGCATCGTGCTCCTGACCGGCTCACTGGAGCAGGACCGCAAACGCGACATCCGTCGCCACATAGCGCAAGGCAACGCGCAGCTCATCATAGGAACCCACGCGCTGATTCAGGATCGCGTCGAATTCGAGAACCTGGGCCTGGTGGTGGTAGACGAGCAACACCGCTTCGGAGTAATGCAGCGGCTCAAACTGATGAAGAAATCCGACGATCGTGGAGGGACGGGCGTCTCGCACGTCCAGCAGTCCGGCGTGCCGGGCGGGGACGCCCGGCGCTCCACTGAACCTGAACCCGACGTTTTAGTAATGACGGCCACGCCGATTCCACGCACGCTCGCGCTCACTCTCTACGGCGACCTCGATGTCTCGGTGCTCGACGAGCTTCCGCCGGGACGCACGCCCGTGATCACCCGCTCTGTGCCCGACGAGCGCGCGCCCGAAGTCTGGGACTTTGTCCGCAAGCAGATCGCCGCCGGACATCAGGCT
>JBAVAA010000746.1:0-2339 GCA_049585515.1 Terriglobales bacterium
GCACAGATAGATCGGCGAGTTTTCCTCACCCATGCCAAATCGCTCATAGTGGTCGAAGGCCTGAAATGAAGTGCAGTTGTCGCGCACGTCGTCGAGGCTCCATTGGATCACGATTAGGTTTTTGTAAACCTGTGGTGGCGGACCCCAATACCAATGGTTCTGGTGGCGGGAGTAAGCGCGAGGCAGGCCGAGCTTGGGGCCGAACAGATTAATGGCTCCGGCTTCGCCGTAGTTGCCGGCCCAGATGCCGGTCTGGGCGCGCTCGTCCGGAGGCAGCGAATTGTAGATGGCGGCAACTTCATTCGCCATCTCAGGCCATCCAAACTGGTCGGCAACCGGTTGTGGTAACAGCGATTCGTGTTGCACCTCGGCCTTGGCCAGTTTAAAACCGAGAGCGTTTTGGTAGGCGAGCAGTTTCTCGGGCGGCAGCATAAACGTCATCAACGGGATCGCGGGAAGTGCCGCGAGCACGATGACGGCGACCACGGCGGCACGCGCTGTTGTTCGTGACCAGGCCGCGCGGTTTGCCAGCCAATGCTCCCACGCGACCGCGCCGCCGGCGAAGGCCATCGGGTAGATCGGGAACACGTAGTAGTTCTTGCCGTGCGCGACTTCCATCAATAAGAAGAAGATGACGAACGTCAGCCCCAGTACGCGCCAGCGGCGATCGCGGAGAAACCAAACGACGCCCGCGAGCCAGACCGGCAAGAGGATGGGGTGCATGTCGATGATCTGCTCCTTCACGAACGCGAGCGGCCCGAGCACTACGTTCTTGCCTTCGCGGCGAACGTTGGCCAGATCTTCGATGGTCGGAAAGTGATGGCGGATTTGCCAGATGAGATTTGGAAGAAAGAGCGCAAGGGCGATGGCCGCGGCGATCCAGATCCACGGCCGCGCGAACTCTCGGCGATGATGCGTCAGGAGCAAGGCAACGGTGACGGCGAAGCCGAACGACAATGTGGAGTGCTTGTTTTCGAGGCCGAGTCCCGCAAGCACGCCGAACCATAGCCAGAGCCGCGAGTCTCCGGTGCGCAAGATGCGGGCGACAACCCAGATGCAGCCCATCCAGAACAGGGGCTCGAAGGCGTTCATGGTAAGGAGGCTATCCATGAGCAGGAATGCGGGACAGAGCAGCACGCAAAGGCCGGCAAGAAATTGGGCGTAGCGCCCGCCACCGAGTTCGCGCGCGATCAGCATGGTGAGCGCAATCAGTGCCGCGCCCGCCAGCGCGGGGAGAATCCGGAGCGCCGCCAGCGAACCACCCATCAGCAGCGCGATTTTCGCGTAGACCGCGATCAGGGGCGCGGCATCGACATAACCCCAGTCGAGATGGCGAGCCATGTCGAGGTAATAAAGCTCGTCGCGAAAATAGCCGTAGTGCCGGAGGCTGGTGAAGATATGCAGCAGCAGTTTGACCGCACAGAGGCCGATCAGAATGCCAACGGCGAGAGGCGGAAGCGCTGAACTTCTGCTCTGGTCGCGCGGCTGATCGGAAGTGGCGTCAGCGACAGCCATCAGGATGTTCTCGACAACTCACTCGAACTTAATTTGCCCATCCGAAAAACAAGGCAAGGACCATGGCGGTGTCAATAAACCCGTGCGCCAGGATGCAGACCCACAGATTGCGTCCCGACAGCATGTACGCTGCTCCGAGTACCAGGCCAGCCATACCGGAATCCACTATACCGGATGGGCCTTTGTAGTAGTGTCCATAGCCGAAGAGCACTGACACGAGCAATACCGCGACCCAATATGCAGTTTTGGATCGCCCGCCTGCGTCGGCCGCGCGCGTAACCAAATAGCCCCGGTAGCTGATTTCTTCTCCAAACGCGGCGAAGGTCCAGACGATCAGCAGCCAGCGGAGCGCTACCGTCGCATGTCCGGCAATTTCATTTACGCCGCTCGGCGCAACCGCTGCGGGCCAGAAATGGGCGGTCAGCGGATCAACCGCGAACTGCCCGAGCAGGATTCTTACTGCAGCGGCCACCAGCGCGAAGAAGAGGGTTCGACTCCACGAAACTGGCCAACCGAGACCGATTATTCCCCAACCGCCCTCCCGGACCCTTAGCGAGATCAGACCGATTACGAAGAGAATGGGTACTTCGTTGGGAATCACATGATAGACGTTGTGGCCGATCACGATGGCGGTGCCAAGCACAAACTCGGCAAGAGAAACCCATCGCCCTGAGCTTAGCTGGTGCACGGGCAGAGGACTGGAATCGATTGCGGCGCGCGATGTCCTCCCGCTTGTGTCAATCGATGAGTTCATTTTGTGCGCCCCCGCATTCTTCCGAATCAGCTTTTCGGCAACGTCAACGACCTCCGGTATTGCCGGGCAA
>JBAVAA010000747.1:0-11019 GCA_049585515.1 Terriglobales bacterium
ATGGCAGCGGGTCGGTTAACTCCTTCAATCCCTCAAGCTGTTCCGGCGGGGTTCTATGGCAGGATCTGGGCCCTCAGACTCAGCGCGGCGATGTATTCGCGGTAAACCTCGGAAACCAACACTGAGATAAAGGGACATGAAACTATCAGAACATTTCACGCTGGAGGAATTTACTTTCTCCGAAACGGCGGCTCGGCTTGGAATCAACAACATTCCCACCGCAACTGTTATCGCAAATCTGGGCCTGCTTGCGGCGGTTATGGAGCAAATCAGAACACTGCTTGGAGACAGACCCATCGTCGTCCATAGCGGCTATCGATCAACGCAAGTTAATCAGAGAGTGGGCGGCACGGCGACAAGCGCTCATTGTTCGGGTTTGGCGTGCGATTTCGTTTGTCCCGAGTTCGGAGCGCCGTACGAAGTGGCGCTAAGCATCATGAAGTCCGAGATCGAATATGACCAACTTATTCTCGAGTACGGATGGGTTCATGTGGGCTTGGCGCACGAGGGAGTCTCATGCCGCCACGAAATCCTGACGAAGCGGTCGCCGGGAGCGCCATATGAGCCTGGCATCAGGGCGTGACCGATTCTTGCCACGCCATTCTTATCAGGATACGTCTCATTAGAACACGCTGTTACAAGGAGATACTGCTTGCAAAAGTATGCTGCCTATCTGCCTACCGTTGTGCTACTGCTTACTACTCTCGCCAACGCGGCCACTCCAGCCATTGCTGCATTCTGGATGAACCATGCCACCGCCGCGGCCATATTGGCCCCGCTGGCCGTCATCGTCGCGCATTGGCTGCCTTCGCCGCATGTCAGCGTTAACTCGAAGTAAGTAACTCAATTTGTTGGAATCGGGAAGAGGAGGAATAATTTATGAGGAAAGGCCTTGTCATTGCGCTGTCGCTTGCCATGTTCTGCACTGGATGTTCGGCCGCTTGGGTGTCGACCCTGGACTCTATTCTGGCCGCGGCGGCGCCGGCGCTGATCAACATTCTGCAAATCGTTGCCGTGGCTAATAACCAGCCGGTAAACAGCAGCCTGACGGCGAAAATCGATGCTGACGCAGCGGCTATTGAGACGCTGGCCGCCGATTTTGCCAGGGCTTCAACAGGGTCCGCTTCAGGCGTTTGCCAGCAGTTACAGGCGGCGGTAGGTGCCTATCAGTCCGATGAGCAACTCGTAGTTCAAATCGCACAGGTCAGTGATCCGAACACGCAGACAAAAATTGCGTTACTTACCCAGCTGGTTGCGGGCACGGTGAATGCCATTACGGCGGTAATTCCGGCTTGTCAGAACGCCACTTCATTCCGCGGTATTACGACCGCTCTGCCATACAGCGTTTCTGACTTCGCCGAGCAGTACAACCGCATTCTGGTGATACCGACTGGTAACGGAGCTGTTGATGAGGCGACTCCGCATTTGAAGCTGCATCGGCATTCGAGTCTTATGCGCCTGGCGACGTTCCGACGACTCTGGTGATCAATCAAAACCTGGCAAGCTCCGCGCCCATAGGTCTCCAATCCTTTTCCGACCTCGAGCAGCTATAAGGATTGTGCCAAAAAGCACCGAGGCAGAAACTACGATGACGCAGACACAGGCTGTTACACAATCCACCAGAATTTCTGACGATGCTCTGAACCAGATCTTTCGTGAAGCCCGCACGCATAATGCGTGGCTTCCCAAGCGCGTGCCCGCCGAATTGCTGCGCGAAGTTTATGACCTTGCGCGTATGGGTCCGAGAAGCGCAAATTCCACTCCCGCACGTTTCGTTTTTCTCGAGAGTGCGGCCGCCAAAGCGCGGCTTGTGCCCGCACTCGCTCCCAACAATGTCGAAAAGACCAAAGCCGCGCCGGTAACTGCAATCGTCGCGTATGATACCGAGTTCTATGAGAAGTTTCCCAAATTGTTTCCACATGCCGACATGCGCCCCTACTTCGTGGGCAACCCGGCGTTGATCGAGGAGACGGCCTTCCGCAACAGTTCGCTACAAGGCGGCTATTTCATACTTTCGGCCCGAGCCCTGGGACTTGATTGTGGCCCGATGTCCGGTTTCGATAAGGCAAAAGTCGACGCGGAATTTTTTCCCGACGGCAAATGGAAGTCTAACTTCCTGTGTAATCTGGGCTACGGCTATCACAGCAAACTTTTCCCGCGCAATCCGCGTCTGGAGTTTGAGGAGGCTTGCCGCGTGCTTTAAAGGAGACCGTTAGACAATCGTCGCTAGCAGCGGTGATTGAGTAGGGTTGCTTGCACACGTTAGGCTCGTATTAGCTTGTGAGCAAACAGATGTCGCTGGGTGAAGCGCAAATAACGATTGCGCGGGCGAGCAGGTTTTGATATTACTTGTGGTTACTTTTGTAAGTTCATGCAACCTTTTCCCAGAGCGATAATCTCAAGGTATATGGGAGAAGAAAGGTAGCCTAAATGGTATGGACAGCGAAGCTCGGACCGAACGCGACTCGTGAAGAAAGGCAAGTGTTCAAAGCCCTAGACGAACCTCAGTGGAGTTGGCGAACCCCAGAAGGCATCGTAGCAGACACAGGGCTTGACCTGACTACCGTCAAGAGCATCCTATTGAACCATAGTGATTTGCTACGAGTCAATGTTTCCGAGACACGCGGGCCAATTTATCAGCTCATCGAAAGGAACGATCCACCCGTGGAGAAGTTCATCGATAAGGCACTGGATTATTTGTCCATGGGGCGGCGCCGCATCGCATAGATGATTCTCAGTTCATGGTGGGCAATTTTCTTGGCTGCCTCAGCGGGAGGCTGTCTCGGAGAGTTCTTGACCCTATATGAGGAGAGTAGAGGCGGAGCCAAGAAATCACGGGATCGTCGTTATTGGACAATGAGTGTTCTGATGGCCCTGCTGGGAGGTGGCTTGGCGGTCGCATATGATTTCAAGGAAATACACATCCTGGCAGCCGCCAACCTCGGAGCATCAACCCCGGTTCTCATTAAGAGCGGTTTTGCTGCTTTCGCACCACCGTCTAAACCTTCCATATCTTAACTTGTGCGAAATCAGATTGAGCTGACCACTCAGACAGAATCGTGCATCTTTGTCCTATTTTTTCTCGATTTTCTTCTCGACCTTCGCCCAGGTATCCTTCAAGGCCACGGTGCGGTTGAACACCATGTGTCCCGGTTTTGAATCCGGGTCCACGCAGAAATATCCGAGGCGTTCGAATTGATAGCGGCTCTCGACCGGCGCATTCGCCAGCGATGGTTCCAGCTTGGCTTGGGCGATCACTTCCAGCGAATTCGGGTTCAGGTTCGCCGTGAACTCCTGGCCTTCTTCAACCTCATTCGGATCTTCCTTTGTGAACAGCGTGTCGTAGATGCGCACTTCAGCGTCTAGGGCATGGGCGGCTGACACCCAGTGAATGGTCGATTTCACTTTACGTCCGTCTGAAGAGTTTCCACCACGGGTGTCGGGATCGTACGTACAGTGCACTTCAATCACTTCTTCTTTGTCGTTTTTCACCACAGACTTCGCAGTAATAAAATAGCCGTAACGCAACCGAACCTCGCGTCCCGGTGACAAACGGTAATACTGCTTCGGCGGATTTTCTCGAAAATCGTCTTGCTCGATATACAGAACCTTCGAAAAGGGCACCTTGCGCTTGCCTGCGCTTTCGTCCTCAGGATTATTAACCGCATCGATTTCCTCAACCTGACCTTCGGGGTAATTGTCGATCACCACCTTCAGGGGCCGCAGCACGGCCATCACGCGCGGCGCCCGTTTATTCAGGTCCTCGCGGACGAAGTGCTCGAGCATCGCAAGTTCCAGCGTGCCGTTGGTTTTCGAAACCCCGATGGCAGCGCAGAAATTTCGGACCGACTCCGGCGTATAACCGCGCCGCCGGATTCCCGAAAGCGTGGGCATGCGCGGATCGTCCCATCCGGACACGCGTTTTTCCTGCACCAGCGTGAGCAGTTTGCGCTTGCTGAGCAGCGTATAGGTAAGACTGAGACGATCAAATTCCATCTGCTGCGATGGGAAGATGCCGAGTTGCTGGATGAACCAGTTGTAAAGCGGTCGATGATCCTCAAATTCGAGTGTGCAGATCGAATGGGTTACGTGTTCGATGGAATCGGACTCACCGTGGGCGTAGTCGTACATGGGATAGATGCACCACTTGCCGCCGGTGCGATTATGGTCGGCGTGCAGGATGCGGTACATGATGGGATCGCGCAGATTCAAGTTCGGCGACGCCATGTCGATTTTGGCGCGAAGCACGCGCGATCCGTCGGGAAATTCGCCTTTGCGCATGCGCTCTAACAAGTCGAGGTTTTCCTTCACCGTTCGATTGCGATGCGGACTGTCGGTGCCGGGTTCGGTGAGCGTGCCCCGATGCTTGCGGATTTCTTCCGCGCTTAGATCGTCAACATACGCTTTGCCCTCGTTGATGAGCTTGATTGCCCACTCATAGAGCTGATCGAAATAATCGGAAGCATAGTAGAGTCCGTCCCATTGGAAGCCCATCCAGCGGACGTCCTTCATAATGGAGTCGACGTACTCCTGCTCTTCTTTTTCCGGGTTGGTATCGTCGAAACGCAGGTTGGTCTTGCCGCCGAACTCATCGGCTAACCCGAAGTTAAGGCAGATGGACTTGGCGTGGCCGATGTGCAGATAGCCGTTGGGTTCGGGAGGGAAGCGGGTCTGTATGACTGCGTTGCCGTACTTCTTCGTCTTCAGGTCTTCAATCACGGCGTCGCGGATGAAGTTAGAAGGGCGAGGCTCTGGCGACGCGCTCATGGCAGCGTCCATAATAGATGAATTCGCATTGCTCATACTTCTTGTATTTTATATAGGAAGAGTGGATTCGCGGCTCTTCACAGCCGGCGATGCAACCCTCATGATAATCTGCGTCGAGAGGAACGCCGACTCATCTTAATCCCTTAAGACTGCGGAGGGCCTTTACCCTTTCATGGCGAATTGCGTTCAATGCGGGCGTCAACTTCCCGGCTTTACCTTTGGGAGGAAGATCTGTCAGTGGTGCCGGCAGCATGAAGCGGCGCGGCGCGGCGATGATGTGCCGTTTCAGCGTGTCGAACCCACGCCGTGGACGCGGCGGCAGTCGAGTTCAATGGCGGTTACGCAGGCCATTTTCGGCATTAATGTCGCGGTATTTCTCGCCATGATGTTCTCTGGCGTGTCGATGCTTGACAATCCTAGTGGCCAGGATCTCGTGCGCTGGGGAGCGAACTTCGGACCGCTAACCGTGAGTGGGCAATGGTGGCGATTGCTGACTTGCGTGTTTATTCACGGCGGCCTGCTGCACATCGGGTTTAACATGTGGTGTCTGTGGGACCTCGGCCGACTCGCGGAATCGGTCTATGGGCATTTGACATTTGCCGCGGTCTATCTGATCTGCGGATTAGCAGCAAGCGTGGGGAGCGTGATCTGGAATCCGGTCGTGCTGAGCGTCGGCGCGTCCGGCGCCATCTTCGGCATTGCCGGAGCTCTGATCGCATCGTTTTACCTGGGCGAGTTTTCACTCCCGCGCGCCGCGTTGAGTGGAACATTGAGAAGCGTCGTGGTATTTGTCGGATACAACCTCTTCTTTGGAGCCATAATCGCTCGCACCGATAACGCGGCGCACGTCGGCGGACTGCTCATGGGGCTGCTGCTCGGCGCGCTGATCGCGAAGGTCGCTCCGGGACATGACCAGGTTTTGCGCCGCATCGTCATACTGTTCATCGGAATACTGTTAGTGGCGGGTGGAGTGATGTGGCTGCACCGCTCGCGAACTTATGTATTTCATGGGCAGAACCTCGAAAATCGCGACACTACGACTGCGGGCGGCCCTGCAGCTTCGCAATCGCCTGCTCGATTCGTGCCAACGTAGTTTCCTGTCCCAGAACATGGAGCGTCTCAAACAAAGGCGGGGCATTCTTGCGGCCGCAGACGGCTACTCGAATCGGCTGGAACGTCTGTCCTGCCTTGAGCCCTAGCTCCTGCGCGGCTGTGCGCAGAGCCTGATCGAGCGGATCGTGTGCGAATTCAGTTTTCGCCAGAACTTCTCGGGCGCGGGTCAGTACTTTCAGCGCCATCGCCGCATCGCCCTTCTGCGGGATGAGCTCGGCTGGGTCGTAGGGTGGGAGCTGGTCATCATCAACGAAGAAGAAATCGGCGGCGGTAAGCACGTCGCGCAGAAGTTTAATGCGCTCGCGAATGAGCGGGGTGATGGCAAGCATTTTCTCCGGTGTGATTGGGAATCCCGCGCCGCGCACCACCGGCAGCAGGCGCGCGCTGAGCTCGGCGATCGAAAGCCCGCGGATATGTTCTGCGTTCAGCCAGACGGCTTTAGGGTCGAAGGCTTCGTCCGGCGTCGGGGCCGGCTCCTTGAAATTTATAACCGCATTGGCGCGATTGATGCCTTCGAGCGAAAAGGCATCGATTAGTTCGTGGCGAGTCATATTTTCGCGATTGTCTTTTGGCGACCATCCGAGCAGGCACAGAAAGTTGATAAAGGCCTCGGGAAGAAATCCTGCGTCGCGATAAGTAGTTACGCTAACCACCGGCCCATGCCGCCTTTTCGAGAGCTTCGATCCATCGGGCGCAACCAGCAGCGGAAGATGCGCGAACTGAGGCTGCTGCGCGCCGGCGGCTGCAAAAATCAGCGCGTGTTTGTACGTGTTCGAAAGATGGTCCTGGCCCCGGATAACGTGGCTGATACGAAGGTCGATGTCGTCGGCACAGGATGCAAGGTGATAAGTTGGCATGCCATCGGACCGAAGCAATGCGAAGTCTTCGATGTCGTCTGCCGATTTGACTTGCTCGCCGTAAACGGCGTCGGTAAAGCGGACCTGCTCGCCTGTGCCGCGAGGAACCCGGAAGCGCAGGGCGAACGGCTCTCCGGACGCGGCTCGGCGGTCGCTCTCGGCGCGGGGTAGGTCGGGCATGCCGGGATTGAAGAGCCAGGTTTGATTGGCGCCGGATCTCTCCGTGTCGCCGGTGTGGGCCGGGGTAAAGTCGCGGTAAGCCATCCCCTTCTGAAAAATGGCGTCCGCGATCTGGCGGTGCAGTTCCAGGCGTTCGGATTGCCTGTATTCCTCGTCCCACCCCAGGTCAAGCCAGCGCAGACCTTCGAAGATCGAATTGACGGAAGCGTCGGTGTTGCGCTCAACGTCGGTGTCGTCGAGGCGCAGCACCATTGTCCCGCCATTGTGACGAGCGTAGAGCCAGTTGAAAATGAAGGTGCGAGCACTGCCCACATGCAGAAAGCCGGTGGGAGACGGCGCGAATCGAACGCGAAGCATAACTTTTGAGTATAGCGGGACTTCCATTTCCTGTAGAGACAGGTTTGCCGCGTCTCCGACAGCGGGACACTTCCTGAGAACGCGGTAAGCAGCGTCTGTCCGGGAACCCCGACTGGATTACCAGCCAGGTTACTACGGTAACTTTCTAGCCGAAAACCGCTATAGCCGCATTGCATCTGATAAGCAGATACTGCTGAAAATGCCGTGCCCAGGGCGGAACTTGCCAAAAGACACCGGTTGTTTCGATCCGTCTGCTATGGCAGGATTGGCCTACGAGAGTTCCATCCGGGCCAGAATTGCCATGATTACGGAAACATTAATCCATGTATAGCGTTGCCACAGGTCTGGTGCTGGTTCCCGGGGCCGTGGCCTTGCTTGTCTTCCTAGTCTTTACCTACCTGCACGAGCAGAACCGTCACAGTTATTTTCGAGCGTGGCAACTAGCCTGGGCGGCATACACGCTGCACTTCGCGCTGAACGCGGTGGAGTATTTTCGCGGCCGTTCTGCGTTGCTGTTCGCACTGAGTTCTTTGTTGCTGGTGGGCATGGCGATTTGCATCTTCGTGTCGACCCGGCTGATGAAAGAGCCTTTCCGGTTGAAGTGGTATGCCGTCACTCTGATGCTGGCCGGAGTCCTGCTGGCCTACGTGAGCCTGCGAGCACACATGGCCGGCGGGGTATTCGACGAGAAGGCGACTTCGGTGCCGATCTATCTGCGATTGGAAGTGGGACTGGCGGCAATACTGCTTTATTGCTCGTTCCATTTCTACCGCTACGCCTTGCGAAGGAAATCTGTGGCCTTCTGGACCCTGGCGTTTGCGCTGGCACTCTGGGCGGCGCTCATGGGCGTGGGGCAGGTCCGCCAACCCTTCCTCGACGTTGGAGGGCATCTGGGAGGGTTCCTCGGACCCATTCCGCAAATGCTGCTGGCCATCGCGATGGTGATGGTGTTGTTTGAAAACGAACGCAACGCGATCCAGGACAATGCGTTGGAATTCTCGACCTTGGGTGTCGATCCGCGCCGTTTGCTCCTGGCATCCGATTTGGTGCCCAGGCTGCAGACCTTCATAGAAAGGTTAGTGGCGCCCCTGCCTTCACGCCGCGCCGTTTTTTTTGTGTCGCAGCAGTGGCGCGGGACCTTGCCCTCGGTACAGACGGGCTTTTCGCCGGAATTTCTGGAAAAATTGCACAAAACAAAAGCGGGGGATTACATCGCCGAGCTTGCCTATCGGCGCGGCGGTGTGGTCACGTTTCGCAATCTCGCCGAATTGGAAGAGCCTTTGCCCGCGCTCTCCGGGGGAAAGTTCGACGTCTGCAGGCGGACTCTGTTGGCGGAGGGATTCACCGACCTGATGGCTGTGAGCCTGCAGACGCGCGAGCACAACTTCGGGGTTCTCCTTTTTCCGCACGCGGAACGGCGCATGTTCGGCTCTTCGAATCTGCGGCTGTTGATCGGCCTGTCTCTACAGATCGCGCTGACACTTGAGAATTATGTGGTGATGCACGAAGCGCAGCGGCGAACCAAGGAATACGAACTGCTCACCGAGATTGGGCAGGCCATCAGCTCTCATCTCAACCAGGATGAAGTGCTGCGCACGGTTCAGGTCGAATTGGGTCAGATTTTCGACACCAGCAATTTCTATATAGCGTTTCAGGAAGAAGATGAGATTCACTTTGAGTTGGAGATCGAAGGCGGCGTGATTCTTCCCAAGCGCTCACGCAAAGTCAGCAACGGATTTACCGAACACATCATCAGGACGGGTGAGCCGCTGCTGATCGAGTCCGATCTCGAAAAAATGCGTGCAGAGCTGGGGGTCGATTTCGTGCCTCCGCAGCCCGCCCGGTCGTTTTGCGGTGTACCCATTTTTCTCGGCGGTAAACCGGTGGGAGTGATGGCAGCGCTGAGCATCGAACGGGAGTCGCTGTTCCAGTCAAGGGATCTCGAGGTGATGCAGACCGCGGCCGGCCAACTGGGCGTCGCGATCGAGAATGCCCGCCTGTTTACCGAGGAGCAGCGGCGCGCCCGCCATCTCGCCTTTCTGAACAACATTTCGAAAATGGCGATCTCGAGCGAAGATGCCGAGCAGATGATGGCAAACATCGTGCGCGAGATCCAGAAGAACTTCCGTTACGATCACATCGGAATTGGGATCATGGACTACGCCACCAAGGACATTGAGATCAAAGCCGAGGCGGGAACGGCCTCGCAAACGCTGGGCCGCCGGATCGCGCTCGGGAGCGGAGTCTTAGGCAAGGTCGCGCGCACGGGCGTGAGCGCGCTGGTGCAAAACGCTGGGCCAGGACAGCTAGCCGGCGTGTTGCCGGAATCGCGGGCGGTCCTCTGCCTGCCCATCAGTTACGGCGAGACCCTGCTCGGAGTGCTCAATGTGGAGAGCCGGGATGAGAATGCGTTTGCGCCTCAGGATGTCCTTATCCTGAACACGCTGGCCGATCTACTGGCGACTGCATTGCACAACTCCTTCGTTTTTCAGAAACTGCAGCAGCAATCGATTACCGATGGTTTGACCGGCATCAAGACGAGACGATTTTTCTGGGAGGCGCTGAGTTCCGAGTGGAAGCGCGCATCCCGTTCCGGCCGCGCCTTCTCAGTGGTGTTAGTCGATTTGGACAAATTTAAAGAGGTCAACGATTCGCTCGGCCATCTCGAAGGGGATCTCGTGCTGGCGCGCGTCGGACGGCTGCTCGAACAGAAGTGCCGTCAGTCGAACGTTGTCGCCCGCTACGGCGGAGACGAATTCATTATTCTGATGCCCGAGACGGGCATTGATCAGGCGCAGGTGCTGGCAGAGAGATTGCGGCTGTGGCTGGCCACCGATCCGATGCTCGAAGAGCACCACATCACTGGCAGCTTCGGCGTCGCCAGTTTTCCGGTTCACGGGTTTTCCATTGAGGCCCTGATTCGCGTGGCCGATGCCGGCATGTACGTGGCGAAACATGCGGGAGGGAACCAGGTTTCCACTTCGAGTGCGTTCGGAGAAGGTTCCACGGTGCAGCGGCAGCTTATCTCCGGTTACATTGAGGGTTTTCTTCAGCGCGAGCACAACGGACCCGAGCACCTTGAAGAACTGGTTGCCACCCTGCGTAAGTTGTGCGGCGGAGAGGACGCGGATCAAATTGCGATCAAGGAGTCCATCGAAGCTTTGTCGCGCGCGGCTGAACTCCGGGAACACAATGCCGCCGGACATGGCGAGCAGTGCGCGCACTATGCCGGGATCATCGCGCGCGGACTGAACCTTTCTGCGCAAGAGGTGGAAGAGATCGCCTTCGCGGGACAGGTGCATGACGTGGGCAAGCTTTTCATTCCAGAGCGAATCCTGAACAAGCCAGGCGCGCTCACAGAAGATGAATATGCGGTGATCAAGACCCACGCGTTAGTGGGCGCGGAGGTGCTGCGGGCTATTCCTGAAATTGAACGCGTAGCCCAGGCCGTCGAGTCGCACCACGAGGCCTTCGATGGCAGCGGTTATCCCCGCGGACTGAAAGGCGAGAACATACCGCTCTTTGGCCGCATCCTCGCTGTCGCTGACGCCTACGCGAACATGACGGCCGATCGCTCCTTCGCTCCGCCGAAGACCGACGAGCAAGCTCTGCTGGAACTCGGAAAAATGAGTGGCACGCGCTTCGATGGCATGATCGTCCGTTTATTTGTCCGCCTGCTGAAGATGGAAAGAGCCTCCAGCCTGGGCAATACGAGCTAGCAATGAATAATGATCCTGTAGAGACG
>JBAVAA010000748.1:0-4459 GCA_049585515.1 Terriglobales bacterium
TGTTTACTAAACTTAGCAAATTGGGTGGGACCAGTTAGGACGTGGGGGTGGGAGAAAATGGTAGCAGTGTAGTGTATGGAGCGATCAAGGGAGAACCGAGCGGATTCGTGGCAACTTACGATCCTGCACCGAACGAGCCGGGTTGTCAGCTCCGGACTGAGCATCGACGAGATGCTGCGGGAGCTGATCGCAATTACCATTGAAACGACCGCGAGTGACGCCTGTCTGGTTTATCTTCCGGACCACGCTACGCATGAAGTGGTATTGCGTGCATCGCAGTTGCCCCACGACACGGAAATTGGTCAGGTGCGACTCCGCATGGGCGAAGGAGTGACGGGCTGGGTCGCCGAGCATAAGTCGATCGTCGCCCTCTCCAGCAAAGCATTCTGCGACCCTCGTTTCAAGACGTTTTCCGCCTTGGTAGAAGACACCTACGAAGCATTGCTCTCGGTCCCTCTTGTTTCTGGTGGCGAAGTGATCGGAGTCCTCAATGTTCATCATCGCGACCCGCACGTGCACACACCCGACGAGATTTCGCTATTGAGTTTCGTGGGCGAACAGATGGGCGTCGCTTTGACGCACTCGCATTTGTCGGATGCGTGCGTGCGGCTTCAGGAAGAAGCCAGCCAGATTCGACAACAGCTCGAAGATCGCAAACTGCTGGAACGCGCAAAAGGTTTCTTGCAACAGAGGTTCGCAATGACGGAGCGTGAAGCGTATCGACGGATGCGCGATGAAAGCCGACGCCTGCGCCGTCCGATTCGCGAAATCACTCAAGCTGTCCTCTTGGTCGAGACCCTCACTCAGGAACGGCCAGGGCTTCTAACGCCTGAAGTCAAAGATCTCGATTGAGCATAGCCTCGATGGCGACCCCTTAGGCTGATAGCGCATAGCGCTTTCGAAGCAACGCAACCAGCGAAAACCCGGCGTAGAGCGTCAGAGAAGTCCCGGGATCCAGGGTCTAGGCTCACTAGAGCGCTCCACGCGGTTTCTTCAATGACGCGAATCGCTTTTCCCGATCATCGATTCTCCGCCTGATGCGCTATTCTGGGAGGGGAAACCAGCGCGGCCATCATGATTACAGACTCGGATGCGTCCGATCGGGGTGGTGCAGAAACCCTCCGCCGGTACGAACTCAATGGCGCTTACGACGAGATGTTCCGCGCCGTGGAGCATCCGCGAAAACAATATCGTCAACTTTACAACTTGCTTTTGAGCCTGGGTCCGGGCGAGTTGCGACGGAGCAAACACGAGGCTGACCAATCGTTCTTCAACCAGGGGATCACTTTTACCGTCTACGGAAGTGACAAAGGCACAGAGCGGATTTTTCCTCACGATTTGCTGCCCAGGATTATCACAGCGGCGGAATGGGAAAAGATCGAGCGCGGACTGACGCAGCGGATCACAGCGCTGAACCTGTTCCTCAAAGATGTCTATTTTGAGGGAAAAATCATTGAAGACGGCGTCGTGCCCGCTAACATTGTATACACCTGCAAACATTACCGCCGGGAAATGCGCGGTATCAAAGTACCTCGCGACGTCTACATCACGGTGGTGGGTACGGACTTGATACGAAACCCGGAGGGAAACTTTGTGGTTTTGGAGGACAATCTCCGCGTCCCCAGTGGGGTTTCTTACATGCTCACCAGCCGCAGGGTGATGAAGCAGATATTTCCCGGGTTGTTTCAAAAATGCCGGGTGCGGCCGATTGAGCAGTACAGCCAGGAGCTGCTCTCGACTCTGCGATTCCTGGCCCCCGAAGGCCGGCCCGAGCCAACCGTCGTTTTGCTGACTCCAGGCGCCTACAACTCGGCTTACTTCGAACATACTTACCTGGCACGGCGGATGGGCATTGAACTCGTCGAGGGACGAGATCTAGTGGTCCACGATAATGTCGTTTATATGCGAACCACCTTCGGCCTGCAACGCGTCGATGTGATCTACCGGCGAATCGACGACGATTATCTCGACCCCCTGGTATTCGAAAGCGGTTCCGCGCTAGGTGCTGTGGGTCTGTTCAATGCCTATCGCGCCGGAAACATAGCCTTCGCAAATGCGCTGGGGACGGGAGTCGCCGACGACAAGGCTATCTATGCCTATGTGCCCAAAATCATTCGCTACTATCTCGACCAGGACCCGATTCTGGAAAGCGTCGACACCCTGTTGATGTCCGATCCGGCGCAACGGGAACACGTCTGCCAGAGGTTGGATCAATACGTGGTAAAAGCTGTGGGCGAGTCGGGTGGTTACGGCATGTTGATCGGTCCGCACAGCACGGAACAAGAGCGCACGGAATTTCGAGAAAGGATTAACGCCCAGCCGCGGAACTACATTGCGCAACCGACCATCAATCTTTCGAGCGCGCCCTGCTTTGTGGACGGAGCCTTCGAGCCCCGTCACGTCGATCTCCGACCTTATGTGCTTTACGGCGAAAAAATTACCATTGTTCCCGGTGGCCTTACGCGAGTGGCTCTGCGCAAGGGCTCCCTGGTGGTCAATTCGTCTCAAGGTGGGGGCTCGAAAGATACGTGGGTCTTGCAGAATTGAGATTTTGAAGAATTGGGTGACACAACGCCATGCTTTCTCGCGTCGCCGACAGTCTCTACTGGATGAGCCGCTATTTCGAGAGGGCGGACAATGCCTCGCGTGTGCTGAAGGCGACTTACAGCCTGATTCTGAATCCCGCAAAGTTTTCCACGGAAGAGCGGTGGTTTCGCGCCGTCTCCTCGCTAGCCCCGGGTGCGGCTGCCGGCAACGTCGACCCGCAGCGTGCTCTGTTTTTGTTAGTAGCGGATCCGGAAGGGGATTTTTCGATTGTGAAATGCATCAGCGGGGCCCGCGAAAATGCCCGGCAAGTTCGTGAGGAGATCAGCTCGGATATGTGGGAGCATCTGAATCGTCTTTTCCACGACGTCACTGGCTTTGAGCTGCAACCCGATGACGATGCAGATGCAATGCGAGTGGTGAACTTAGTTCGCGAAGGCTCCTACAGGTTTAATGGAATTACCGCCGCCACTATCAATCACGACGAGGCCTGGCATTTTATCCAGCTCGGCAAATATATAGAGAGGGCCTGCAATCTCTGCGTCCTGCTGGACGCTTATTTTGTCATCGACAAGCATGCCGATGATTTGGATTGGGTGGGCCTGTTAAGCAGTTGCGCTGCGTTTGAAGCATATTGCAAGGCATGCACCGCCGAACTCAAACCGGAACGGATAGCGAATTTCCTCCTGCTGAAGCCCGAGTTCCCTTATTCGGTCCGTTATTCGTTGGACCGAATGCACGAGGCTTTGACTGCAATCAGTAATCTTTCTCTGAGCCGCAGGACCGAAAAGGTGGAAAGATTGATCGGGCGTTTGCGATCGATGGTCGCCTACGTACAGGTTGACGAAATCATTGCCGAATTGCGCCAATATCTTGCGGCAATTGTCGAGCAATGTCGCGAACTGCATGCGGCGGTTCACGAACTCTATATCGAATATCCGATTGAGGGTGCTTTCCAAAACTAATGCTCTACGCCATTCGCCATTTCACGTGCTATCGCTACAGCCAAGCCGTCTGGCAGAGCATGATGGAAGTGCGCATGCACCCCAGAAGCGAAGGGAACCAGCGCTGTTTTGCTTTTCAGCTATCGGTCAATCCGCGAGCCCGCATTTTTGGCTATAGCGATTCCTATGGCAATCTGGTACACCACTTCGACCTGCCTTCGCGCCATGGCCAGCTCACCATCATCGCGGACGCTCTGGTAAATATTGACGCTCAACCCTCGGTTCCTGAGCCCATGGACTACGAAGGGTGGAGTGATCTGGAACAGCTCGTCGAGAAAAAAGATTACTGGAACATGCTGATGCCGAGTCATTTTGCGCGCCCATCCCCGGAGCTTGAAGAGTTGGCCAAGGAGATCGGCGCGACGGAAAGGGATGGCCGAAGCCCTTTGGCATTTCTCCAGGATCTTGCCGCCGGTGTGCATCGCAGTTTTCGCTACGTCAAGAAGAGCACCGCGGTGCGCTCGCCGATTGAGCATGCTCTTCGGTTGAGACAGGGTGTATGTCAGGATTTTGCTCATGTCATGATCGCACTCGTTCGAAATGCCAAAATTCCGTGTCGCTATGTCAGTGGATACCTTTACCGCAGCAGTGAAAATGCGCATCCCGCGGCGGACGGCGCTACGCATGCCTGGGTGGAAGCCCTTCTCCCCGGCGTTGGCTGGGTAGGTTTCGATCCGACGATGAATCGGCTCGTAGGTGAGGGGCACATTCGCACCGCGATCGGTCGCGATTATGCCCACGTTCCGCCCGCCATGGGCGTGATGAAGGGAAAAGCTGACACGCAACTCCAGGTTCGAGTTCGGGTCACGCCGTCGCAAACCCTGCTCCCTCCCGACGAGGAGTTTGCGGCGGACGAAGAGTGGTCCCAATTTCTTGACGAGACCCAGCAATTGCACTTGGCCGATGCTCAG
>JBAVAA010000749.1:0-11598 GCA_049585515.1 Terriglobales bacterium
GCTTGTGGCCGCGCAGGACCAGGTCCCGGATGGTGAAAAAGTTGCCGAGACTCTTCGACATCTTCTGTCCTTCGACCAGCAGAAAACGCGGATGAAACCAATAGCGCGCTAATGGCTGGCCGCTCATCGATTCCGACTGCGCGATTTCGTTTTCGTGATGTGGAAAGATCAGGTCTTCGCCGCCGGCGTGCAGGTCGAAGCTGGGCCCTAATTCCTCCATCGACATGACCGAGCACTCGATGTGCCAGCCGGGACGTCCGGGGCCGATCGGTGTGTCCCATGAGGCCTCGCCGGGCTTGGGAGCCTTCCATAGGGCGAAGTCCCGGGCGCTGTCTTTTTCGTATTCGTCGACGTCGACCCGCGCGCCGTCGGTCATGCCGGCAAAGTCTTTTTTTGAAAGCTTGCCGTACTCGGGGAATTTCTTGATGCTGAAATAGTAGGAACCGTCTTCCGTGCGGTAGGCGAAACCCTTCTTCGCCAGTTCGGCGATGAAGCCGGCCATCTCGGGGATGTGTTCGGTGGCGCGCACCAGAACCGGCGGCTCAATGCTCAACGTGGCCGAATCGTCGAGAAAAGCCTGAATAAATTTCGCGGTGTATTGCTGCACGCTGACGCCGTCGCGCGCGGCGTTGCGGATGATCTTGTCATCTACGTCGGTGATGTTCATCACGTAGCGGACGTCGTATCCGCTCTGGCGCAGAAAGCGGTAAAGAAGATCGACGGCGATGAATGTGCGGAAATTGCCGATGTGACCATAGTCGTAGACGGTCGGACCGCAGGCATACATGCGGACGCGGTTGCCGTCCATCGGATGGAAATCTTCGATCTTTCCGGGGAGAGTGTTATAGAAGCGTAGTGCCATGGATGATGATGAGTTCGCGAGTCGCTGTACGAATCTCTCATTCTATGCGCCAGTACAAGTCCTTGCAAAAATCGCGAGTAACCGGGGCACCACCGGAATTAATCCCTTCAAGATTGAATTGCCGGGGGCGGCAGAGGCGCATGGAGGCGGTGTTGCACCAGGAATGCGTAGTGCACGGCAGAAAGGATGGTGAAAATGAACGTGGCGCGCAGAAAAGTGGTGCGGGCAATCCACACCCAGCGGACGGGCTCGATGAGCAGCAGCAGCACGAAAAAAATTGCGGCCACTTGCGCGAAGGTGTTGGCTTTGCCGAAGATGCTGGGACGAAAATCGCGCAGGCCGGCAATCATATAGAGCACGCCGCTGATCAGCAGAATGGAGACATCGCGGCTGAACACGACCACCGTGTATTTCCAGGGAATCATCCGTTCGATGGAGAGCACAAGAAACATGGTGCTCATCAGGAGCTTGTCGGCGATGGGGTCGAGATACTGGCCGAGCAGAGTTTGCTGATGCAGGGTGCGGGCGAGGAGGCCGTCGAGACCGTCGCTCATTCCGGCGAGGATGAACAGCGCCAGAGCCCATTTGAAATCGTGCTTGACCAGATTGATGACAATGAAGGGCAGGAAGATCATCCGCAGCAGCGTGAGCTGGTTGGGCGCGGTCAGAATCTGCCGGAGATTCACCGGTCTCTGTCGCCCCCGGTGTGTCCGCCGCTGCTGCCAAGGAACTCGCTCACCAGCAGCGGGGCGGGATCCTGTCCGGTTTTCTGCGCGAAGCGCTGGGCGAGCGAGAGGATGTTGCCTTCGGGGAGATCCAGTTCCATGCGCTCCACGCGGTGCATTGGAAAGAAGATGACGCCGGAGGTGAAGGGCTCGCCATTCTTGATCTGCGAGGCGAGATCGTCGAAGGAAGAAACGTCCACTCCGCGCAGGCTGACGCCTTCGCTTCCAAGGTGCAGAATTGCGCCCCAGAATTTTTCGCGCGGGTTGGTCAAGGTCGCGATCACCAGCGCGCCCTGGCGAAAGGGACTGGCGGCTTGAGGTTCCTGGTAGAAGCTAGCGCTCGGCACCATGCGATTGTCGTCTGTGGAGGGTAGAAATTGCAAGATGCAGGGGCATGCCCCCTGCGAAGTCTTCCTTGAATTTCTCTTACAACGGATAAGACGTGCCTCGACCTGAACTTTCGGGGGATCGCAATCGAAAAAAGCCGCCATCAGATTTGCGCCGATGGCGGCGATCGATTAACTGCGATCAAAAGAAGTCGCGAAACAGCTTGACTTGCACAGGAGACCGACCGTAACCCTGAATCAGCCGAGTCGCAGTTTGCGTCTCACCACTCCTGCAATTCCGAGCAGACCCGTCGAGAGCAGCATCAAGCTGCCAGGTTCCGGAGTGGACAAGCCGGGTTGTGATGGCCCAGATCCAACCCACTCGCGGGCTTGGCAGCAAGGCGGACCGTACCTTCGGTGAGGGAAGATAGAGCCCCCGGTTGTAGGACCGGCGATGCCGCCGCCGTAGATGGCCTTTCCAGAAACGGCAGCGTCCATGCTTGGATTCATGAGGGCATCTGGTGATTTGTGACTGTGGGAGGCGAGTAACATGGTGGGCGCAGTCTTCACACCGACGGTCGAAAACGTGCCGGTGTAACCCCCGTAGGCGCCGGCGTTCAGACACTTGGTGACATCTGCGGAATTCCCCGAGGCCAGCGTTGAGAGGAACGAGGCTGCAGCCAGCGACAAGAGAAAACGATTCGACAACATGATGGATCCTTCCCAAAAAACACTTGAATTCGCAACTGTTCTAGCAAATACACGATGTAAAGGGGCAACCGCGATGCCACAGGCAAGCGGATTTGTTCCTAGGGCTAGAAGCAGTTGCCAATTGCGGAAATGGGAGAGTGAAAAAGTGTGCAGAAGGCCTGGATAGTGGCCTAATTTTTTACCACGGAGTCACGGAGTTACAGAGAAAACCAAATGCTTGGCAATGATCAGGCTCGCAGCAGTTCCCAGCCGAGGGCAAGGCCGTTCGAAATGTGATCTCGCATGGAGCCTTCGCCGACGTGCATGGCCAACATTGCAGCGAAGCAACCGGGGCTGGATTGGAATCCCTGCATGGCGCGCTGCCGCAAATGGCGGTGTCTGGCCAGGAAGAGCATCAGGCGGGCCATCAGGGCGGGTCGGCGGATCAACGCGTGATAACCCTTCTGATAGCGAGCTAGGTCACCGTTTGCCAGGCATTCGCCCAGCAGCCTGGCTTGCCGAAAGGCGAGGCAGAGGCCTTCGCCGGTGATCGCGTCCACTCCGCCCGCGGCATCGCCTACTAGGGCCGTGTGACCGCGATACACTCGCCGCAATCTTCGCGTGACCGTGATGGCGCCCCGCTCCCGGGAAGCGCATTCGGCATTTTGGAGGTGGACGCAGAGTTCAGGAAATTCCCTGAGCGCATCTTCCATCCGAAACCGCAACCGACTGGAGGCGATCAGCGCCACACAAACTTCTTCGGGCCCGACAGGGGTGACATAGGCCTGGCAGTGACGGCCCCAGTGCAACTCCATGAAGTTGGTCCAGGGCGCGACCCGGTAGTGGCGGCGGAAACCGAGGCGCACACTCTTTTCCCGCAGCGCCGCCGAAGCCATACCTGAAGCATTCCAAGCTGCACCCCACGGCGCATCCGGCTGGCGTCGATCCAGCTTTGCCCAGCGGCGAATACGCGAACTGGCCCCGTCGGCGCCCACCACCCAACGCGCGCGCAGCAACTCTCCCGCCACCAGCGCGCCTTCCGGATGAAGCCCGGTGACCGCGGCCTGCCACAGCATGTGAACGCCGCTCGCTGCCGCATGATCCAACATGATGCGGTGCAGATGCGTGCGCCGGATTCCGTAGGCGGCTCCACGAGGAAAGCTAGCCTCGGCTTTTGCGCCGCCGCTCACAAACCGAATGCCGCGGAATGGGTACGCCTCGCCCTCGGGGATCGTGATGCCGAGATGGCGCAGAGCCTCGACTCCGTCCGGCATCAATCCCTCGCCGCAGGGCTTGTCAATCGGCGGAACTGCGCCATCCGCCAGCACTACGCTCAAACCGTGGCGGCGCGCCGCGATCGCCGTCGCCAGACCGGCGGGTCCGCCGCCGGCTATGAATACATCCCACGGTCTGGAGGAATCTTTATCCACAAAACTTTTAGACGATGAGGTTGAGATGCGCGATCTCGCGTTGACGCCGCCTACCACTCCAGCAAAACAAATTCCGAGCAGAACCCCGGGCCCATCGCGGCCAGCAGGCCGAGCGTACCAGGTTCGGGACGGCGGTTTTTCATGACTTCTTCCAGCACCACCAGTACCGACGCTGACGACAGATTGCCGGTCCGCCGCAGGCATTGCCAGGAGACGTCGAGTTCACCATTCTTCAGACCTAGCGCTTCCGCGGTTGCTTCCAGAATCTTCGGGCCGCCGGTATGCAGCGCCCAGTTGCGGATGTCGGCACGCGTCAATCCGCGCTCGGCGAGAAAGTCGTCGAGATCGCGTGCGAGATTTTTTCGAACCAGATCCGGAATCTCGCGGGAGAGAACAATGCGAAAACCTTTCTCCGATATGTCCCAGCCCATCATCTCTTCGGTGTCGGGATAAAAGACGGAGCGGGTGGCGAGAATTCTGGGTCCCGGGAGTCCGCAATCGGCGCCGGAAACGATCACCGCGGCCGCGCCATCGCCGAACAGCCCGGCAGAGATCATGTTGGCCATGGAGACATCCTCGCGCTGCAGCGTGAGCGAGCAGAGCTCCACCGACAGCACCACCGCGATCTGATCGGGATAAGCGCGCACATAATCCGCGGCGCGCGAAATGGCGGCTGCGCCGGCGACGCAGCCCAACCCAAAAATCGGAACGCGGCGAATGCTTCTGCACAATCCCATCTGGTTGATGAGCAGAGCGTCAATCGATGGGCTGCTGATGCCGGTCACGGAAACGAAAAAGAACGCACCCAGATTTCGGCCATGCAAACCCGCATCCGCCAGCGCACTGCGAATCGCTTTCTCGCCCAACTCCTTGGCGGTGCGAATCCAGTGACGGTTCGCCTCGCCCCAGGTTTTCATCTGCAGGTAGTCTTCTTTGGGAAGAGAAAGGAAGCGCCCGTCGACGCTGACGTGACGATGCAAACGCCGCAAGACGTGGGGATTTTCGATTTGATTGCCCCAGTATTCCTGCAGGGCCTCCAGCAACATCTCCTGGGAATAGTAATGCTGTGGAAACGCGCTCGCTGCGCTTACAATTCGCATGGTTGTTCCCGTCTCGGGGGCTCGAAGCCAAGTCTCGCCCGCGGGTATCCGAGATTGTATGCCGATTAGAAGAAATTTGGATGCCGATGATAGTGTTAGATTTGTAAAAACTTTGGTAAAAGGCAGGGCTCAATGAAATTCATCGCCGGACTGATACTGGGCATCATCCTCGTGCCGCTTGGGGCTTATCTGTATTTTGCCAGCGGCAGCGCTCCAGTGGCCACGACCGACTCCGACATGCCTTTCGAAGGATTCTTGGCGGCGAAGGCCTTGCATGCCCGCATCGCGAAAGAGATGCCGAAGACGGTTCCCATCCAACCGACCGAAGCGAACTATCTGGCGGGCGCCGAGCTTTATAAGCAGCACTGCGGCGTGTGCCACGGCGTGCCACTGACGCCAAAGACGGCGATCGCGGCGGGGATGTATCCGCAGCCACCGCGACTGCTGGAGGGCAAAGGCGTGACTGACGACGAGCCGGGCGAAAGCTATTGGAAGATTTCGAACGGCATACGGCTGAGCGGCATGCCCGGCTTCGGCAAATCGCTTTCGGAAACGCAGATGTGGCAAATCGCGTTGCTGGTAGCCAACGCAGACAAGCTGCCTGCCTCGGTAAAAGCTGCGTTGGTAGCGCCGATTGGGGTGAGCGGAGCAACGCCGACTCTGCCGCAGGTATCGCCGGTACCACCGCCGCCGGCCTATCCGAGTACCCTACCTCCGCCGAAATAGGGCGCTTGCCTTGTGGTATGTGCCGCGGAGGAGGCGTATGGGCCCTAACCCCCAAACCCGATCCCGCGTTATTGTGTAGCCATGGCGTTTGGCCGGTCCAGAAAACTCTTCACTGAAGCGGAGCTTTATGACTACGCGGTAGGTGCGCTGGCGCGCCGCCAGCGGTCGGTCGCGGAACTGAAGCGCCTGTTACGCAACCGCGTGGAAGCGGATACGGAAATCGGCAAGACGCTGGTGGAGCTGATTGTCGTTCGCCTGAAGGATCAGGGCTACTTGAACGACGCCAAGTATGCGGCGGCCTTTTCGTCCTATCGCCGCGACAATGAGAAATTCGGACGCAGGCGCGTCGTCAGCGACCTCAAGGCGAAGGGAGTGCACGGCGACGTCATCGAGAAGGCCGTTTCATCCGTCTACGACGAAGTGAAAGAGGAGAGTCTGGCGCGCGATTATCTTCGCCGCAAACGCCTGCAGAAGCCCAAGGACAAAGATCGGAAGCAGACCGCCCGCATCTTCCGCCAGTTGACGCGGGCCGGATTCGGATCGAAGAGCATCTTCGCCATATTGAAAAAGTGGGACGTGGATGAAGAAACACTGAGTGAACTTGAGAACGAGAGCGCGGTGGGATAAGGGTTCCAACGTTTTAAGTAAGTTTAAAAATTTCAAGGTTTCAGGGTTTCAAAGATGAAAGTCATTAGTCCCTGGGACTTTGAAACCCTGAAACCTTGTCCTTCCGGTTGCGCCCGCCGTTTGACTCTGATAAAACTTTGCATCTAACGACATATCTGCAATTTCTATGGAGGAACTATGAAGACGAAGTTGTCCTTAACAGTGATGGTCGCAGCGGCGCTGCTTTCTCTGGCTGCCTTCTCGTACGGACAGGCTGGTACTGACGTTAAAACGGGAACCGAAGACGCAGGCAAGGCTACCGGCACAGCGGCAAAGAAAACGGCGCACGCCACCAAGAAAGCGGCCGTGAAGACCGGCGACGCCACAGAAACCGCCGCCAAGGATACCGGCAAAGCGACCAAAACAGCGGCCAAGGATACCGGCAAGGGGACGGAAAAGGCTGCCGACAAAACCGGCGATGCCACCAAGACGGCTGCCAAAGACACCGGAAAGGCTACCAAGACCGCCGCGAAAGATACTGGCAAAGCCACGGAAAAAGCCGCCGACAAAACCGGTGACGCCACCGCGACTGCCGCCAAGGATACGGGCAAGGGCGTGAAGAAAGGCACCAAGGCGGTAGGCCACGGAATCAAGAAAGGTGCCGAGAAGACCGCGGACGAAGCGAAGTAACCAGCCGGCCTATGCCGGCGTTCGGCCTTCGGCCCGAGTGCGAAGCAAATCCTCAACGTCGCCCACCTTGTCGGCAATCAGGTTCATTTTGCGCGCCAGGCCCTGGATCTCGGCCTCAGCGCGCCGGTTGACGTCGTAATCCAGTTCGCCGCGGAGCCGGTCTTTTTTATCCTGCCGGTTCTGGCTCATCATGATGATTGGGGCCTGAATCGCCGCCAGCATCGACAAGAACAGGTTCAGCAGAATAAACGGATAGGGATCCCACGAGCGCTGGCCCACTGCGGCGCTGAGGGCCACGTAGGTAATCATCACGATTGCAAACGAGATGATGAAGGGCCACGAACCGCCGAAACTGGCAACGTGATCGGCGACGTGTTCGCCGAGAGTTTCCTTCTCTTCGATGACCTCATTCGGATTTCGGGCCGCGCGCACGCGCACCAGCTTCTGCGAAGCGTGAAACTGGCGTCCCAGCACCGAGAGCATATCCATTCCGGCCATGGGCTTGCGCTGCAAAAGTACCGCAATGTCGTGGCGGTCGACCTCGATACATACCGTTTCCTCAACGGCAATCGCCCCCGATTCGTGGGCGGTGTCGTCCAACATGGAAGCGAAACCAAAGAACTCGCCCGCCGAAGGCTCGTCGACCACAACTTCCTGGTGGTCTTCGTCAATGGTCGTCACCCGGACCATGCCCGAGACCACGACATAGGCGCGGCCACCCGGATCGCCCATCTTGTAAATGCGCTGGCGCGGGGCAAACTGCTTGATTTCGACTTGGCCCGACAAAACAGCGGCTTCTTCGTCATCCAGCAGGGCGAAGAGCGGAACTTGTCTCAGGATCTCAGGTTTGCAAGGCATGGGGAATCATCCTCCGTGGCGGTGTGCTGAGCCGAACGACAAATGATAACGAATAAAGGAAGTTGTTAGCTGTCAGTTCTCAGTTGTAAGTTCTCAGTTCGATTCACCAGGTTCCACTCAGAACTGACAACTGACAACTGAGAACTGCTTTTTGATTTAGACTTTAGTTTTCCCATGCTCACCGGCAATGAAATCCGCCGCAAGTTTCTCGACTTCTTTATTCAGAAGGGGCACCGCGAGGTGCACTCCTCGTCGCTCGTCCCGGCAAACGACCCGACTCTGCTCTTCACCAACGCGGGAATGAACCAGTTCAAGGATGTCTTCCTCGGCCTCGAAAAGCGGGACTACGCACGGGCAACGAGTTCGCAGAAGTGCGTGCGCGCGGGCGGCAAGCACAACGATCTGGAAAACGTCGGCTTCACCAATCGTCATCACACGTTTTTTGAGATGCTGGGAAATTTTTCGTTTGGCGATTACTTCAAAAAGGAGGCCATCGCCTACGCGTGGGAGCTGATTACTTCGCCGCAGTGGTTTGGGATCGATAAGTCGAAACTTTACGTGACGATTTTTAAAGGCGAGAACGGAGTTCCGCGCGATGCCGAGGCCTACGACCTGTGGCTCGGCCAAGGTGTGCCGAAAGATCGCATCTTCGAATTTGGCGCGAAGGATAATTTCTGGCAGATGGGAGACACCGGCCCCTGCGGGCCCTGTAGCGAGATTCACTACGACATGGGCTTGGCGGCCAGCGATCAGGGTCATGCGGATTGCGCGTTTAGTTGCGACTGCGGGCGGTATGTAGAGCTTTGGAATTTGGTGTTCATGCAGTTCGACCGCGATGCTTCGGGGAAGTTAAATCCATTGCCCAAGCCGTCCATTGACACTGGCGCGGGGCTGGAACGGATGGCGGCGGTGCTGCAGTGCGTGATTTCGAATTACGAGACGGATTTGTTTACTCCGCTGATCAAACGCGCGGCCGAATTGACGGGAACGTCACTCAAGAAGGAACTGGATAAAGAAGCACATACGAAGTCAGCCGCTTCGTTGCGCGTCATCGCAGATCACTCGCGCGCGGCGACATTTCTTATCTCCGATGGTGTAACTCCATCGAATGAGGGCCGCGGTTACGTGCTGCGGAAGATCATGCGTCGGGCGATGATTCACGGACGTATGTTGGGAGCGCGAAGCCCATTCTTGTACCGAATGGTAGAAACGGTGCGTGACCAGATGAGGGATGCATATCCTGAACTGGTCGAAACCACCCAGCACGTAGGTAACGTCGTACAGGCGGAAGAGAGACAGTTTGCCCGTACGCTCGAACAAGGCCTGGAAGAATGGGACAACCTGTTGCGCGGGAAGATTGACGACCACTTGCTCAGCGAGTTAGACGAGGAAAAGCCCGCTAGTGCCCGCGTCTTCACGGAAGCCTTAGGACTATCGATTAAGCGGAAAGACCCCTCCGTTTTATTTGAGGCGGTCGAGCGGGAGCTCGGACCAAGCCGCGCTCAGCGATTTAGAGAGCAATGTAACTCTAGCGAAGGTCCCTCAGTGAGAATCGATGGCGAAGAGGCTTTCCGCTTGTGGGATACCTTTGGGCTGTCAATTGATTTCATGCGAGATATGGCGCGCGATCAGGGCCACGACCTCGATATCGCTGGTTTTGATCGAGCGATGCAGGAGCAGCGTGAGCGTGCTCGCGCTTCCTGGAAAGGAATTGCCAAATCGAGGCCAAGCCCGCTAATTCAGGAACTTATCGAGAAGGAGGGCGCAACTTTCAAGGGCTACGAATTCGAGGGCTACGAGCGCACGCGATCAAACGGATGCGAGGTCATCGGCATAGATAGGAGCGCAAGCCAGGGTGACGACTCGCCTGGAAGCATCGTTGCAATCATTTTGGATCGCACACCATTTTATGCGGAATCGGGCGGCCAGGTAGGAGATACTGGCTGGTTTTTCGAGCCGGGAACAAGCACCGTCGTCGCCGACGTATTAGGTTGCTACTTCGCCGCGCCCGGCGTTCGCGCCCATAAGATACGGCTAAAGCGGACGCTTCAGAGGGGCGACAGGGTGGACGCGGTCGTCAACGCCGAAATCCGCGAATCGACCATGCGCAATCACACCGCTACACATCTTCTTCAGGCCGGACTGCGCGAAGTGCTAGGAAAGCACGTCAAGCAGGCCGGATCGCTGGTCGCCCCCAATCATCTGCGCTTTGATTTCTCGCACTTCACCGGTGTCGCCGAAGAAGAGCTGCAAGATATCGAAGACATCATCAACAAAGAAGTCCTGCGCAACGAGCGGGTCGAAGTTATCGAGAACGTTCCCATCGACGTAGCCATCAACGAGTATCACGCCATGGCTCTGTTCGGAGAAAAGTATGGCGACCGCGTGCGCGTCATCAAGATCGGCGATTTCTCCACCGAACTCTGCGGAGGCACGCACACGGGTGCCACTGGCGAAATTGGCCTTATCAAAATTCTCAAGGAAGGCAGCGTTTCATCGGGCGTGAGGCGCATTGAGGCTGTGACTGGGGAAGGGTCGCTTCGGCATTTCCGCAAGGATCACGAACTCGAGGAAGTGGTGGCCGCGCTGACCACCCACTCCGAGACAACCTCTCCGGCCGAGGCCTTGAAGCAGGAACTCGAAAAGAAAGAAGCCGAGATCAAGCGTTTATCGCGCGAGCTCGATCAGGCGCGCATGAAGTCCGCATCATCTAGCACGGCTAACATCGGCGAAAAAGTCAGAGAGGTTCACGGTGTCAAAGTCCTGACCCATCGCGTGGACAACCTCGATCGCGCGCAGATGCGCACGCTGGTCGATCAGATGCGGGACAAGCTTGGATCCGCTGTGGTCGTACTGGGGTCCGCCTCGAATGGCAATGTCTCGCTGATTGTCGGCGTGACCAAAGACCTGACCGGTCGCATTCAGGCGGGGAAAGTGATCGGGCCGGTTGCGCAGAAGGTCGGCGGCAAAGGCGGCGGCCGTCCGGATCTCGCGGAAGCGGGCGGCAAGGATGCAGCCGCTCTAGACTCGGCGCTGGGCGAGGCTTACGGTGTTGTGGAATCGCTGTTGAGCTAGATTTCTATGAACTTAGATCTTCCATCCCGGCAACCATGCGGAGCCCACAATGGATGAACGCATACGATTTATCGAGCACAAAGGCAAGCAGATTCTGCTGGCGGATTTCTCGCACGCCAATGCGCAGGAGATGCAGCGTCTGCTGGAGTACGTGCGGATCACGGTGGCGCAGCATCCACAGGAGGGGGTAGTCACTCTTGCCGACTATACTGGCGCCACAGTGGACCACGCGGTTGCCACCCGGATCAAAGAGGTGCTCACGCTGGACCGTCCGTTTGTGAAAAAGACGGCGTGGGTTGGAACGGAGAGCATCCCCCACGCCTTCATGGAAAACTTCCAGAATTTTTCCCAGCGCACGATTGCGACCTTCAAGACGCGGGAAGAAGCGATGGAATGGCTGGCGGCGGAGTAGTTCTCAGTTCTCAGTTCTCAGTTCTCAGTTCTCAGTTCTCAGTTCTCAGTTCTCAGTTCTCAGTTCTCAGTTCTCAGTTCTCAGTTCTCAGTTCTCAG
>JBAVAA010000750.1:0-3166 GCA_049585515.1 Terriglobales bacterium
CGGTAATCGCCCGTGATGGTGATAAATGGATCAAGGTGCGAACGGAGGCTGTAACTCGTTGCCAGATTGACAGAGTGGTTCCCTTCCCGGACGTTGAACGCCCCGCCGTCGACTTGAACACTTTCCAGAATTTCGGGAATAAAAATGTTGGGATCAGAATAGCCATTGCCGTGCGCGTTGGCCGAAAGATTGTTGGGGACAAGAAACGTGCCGACCGCGATGTACTGGGCGATGGGCTCGCCATGATCTCCGGCCACTCCGGGCGCAAAATACTGCGGCGCCTTGATGCCGCTTGAGGCGGTTTCGATGGGGTATCCGGGAATGGACACGGGTGCTCCCGGCCGGCCCGGATTCGCGTCCAGCAGATCTTGCCGCACAAATACTCGCATGGCAGGATCGGGCGTGAGAACGTCGACCTCGTTCACGTCCGCTGTCACGATGATGCTGTTGACCACGGTCGAGAGCTCGCTCAAGCGGATTTCAATGTCGGGATTTGCCCCGCGACGAAGATTCGCGGGGCTAACAGAGATTGAACGCGTGACTGGACGAAATCCCGCAGCGCCAACTGTGATGTCGAAATCACCGCCGAAATTAACCTCGATGGTAAAGCTTCCGTCGGGGCCGGAGGTTGCCGTTCGCCGCATCTGTCCACGATCCGAATGGCCGACCACCCGAATCGATGCGCCGGGCAGGGCATTCCCTCGAGGATCGCTGACGCGACCGTGCAGAATGATCTCCTGAGCTGATAGTGCTAGCGATGACAGAAACAGGAGAACAAGCAAGACGGAGCGCGCAATGCAGGTCCGGTTCACTGACTCTCCAAAGTACAGACGACAGTCCTTTGCTTTCGATCGGCTCAGAGTCATCGAACCTGAGGAATTACTGTCGAGCGATTTCCCAGCAACTACGAACGAAAGGCAGCCACCTATTCCGGCTCCGCCACAAACCGGTACCCCACTCCCCGCACCGTCTGCAAATGCTTCGGGCGCGATGGGTCCTCTTCGATGTAACGCCGCAGCCGCACCACGAAATTATCGATGGCGCGCGTATCGGTATCTTCGTGCAATCCCCACACCTCTTCGAGAATAGACTTGCGCGCAACCACTCGGCCCCCGCTGCGCACCAGATAGCGGAGAAACTCTGCTTCCATCACCGTCAGATGAATCGTATTTCCCAGCGTGCGCAGTTCCAGTTCGCCGAAGTCGATCGTCTTGCCGCCGAAACTGAAGATGTCGGGTGGGTGCCCGCTTGTCCCATCAACTTCTGGCGGTTTACCAGACGTGGGTTCCTCGCCCGACGCGCTGGTATCCTTCATCCATACACTTCGCCGCAGCAGGCTTTCCAGACGCGCGATCAAAATAGCGAGCTCAAACGGTTTCGGCAGGTAGTCATCGGCTCCCGCTGCGAATCCCTGAAGCACGTCTTCAGGGCGCCCACGCGCGGTCAGCATCAGAATCGGAACATAATTCCTCTTCTCGCGTAGCAGGGCCGCGACATCGAAGCCGCTTTTCCCGGGCAGCATCACGTCGAGGACAACGGCATCGAAGGGTTCATTCTTTTCGACCAGCCGGTCCAACGCCGTTTCGCCGTCTCCCGCAACCTCGACCGCATGTCCTTCGGCTTGCAGATTGAATTGCAGGCCCTGCGCCAGATGCGCCTCATCCTCTACCACCAGGACGCGGCTCATGATGTCCTCCGCGGCAATTCCAGGGTCACGGTTGTTCCCTTCCCTGTGCCTTCGCTCTCCGCGAATGCGCGGCCACCGTGCTTACGCGCGATCGACCGCACAATGAACAATCCCAGGCCCGTGCCCTTTACTTGTGCGAGCGAGCGCTGGGTTACCCGGTAAAATCGCTTGAAAATGCGCTTCAACTCCTGTTGCGGAATGCCCACGCCGCGGTCGCGCACTCGCAGCACCAGCCGCTCCTTATTATTCTCGGGAACCTCCAGTTCGACCGAGATGTGCACGCCCTTGGGCGAATATTTCACCGCATTATCGAGCAGGTTGGAGACGGCGGTCCGCAACTCCTCGGGATCGCCCACTACGCGGGCCCCGTTGCCGTTCGCGCTAGCTCCTAAAGACTCGTGGTAGGTGAGATCGTCCGGCTGCAAATGATGCCGTGTGCGTGCCAGATCGAGGCACTCGCGCACCAGCGCGTCAAATTTCAAAGGCAAGCGCAGAGTCGGTCTCTTCTTCTGCGCGGCGGCGCCCGCCTTCAACACCTGTTCCACAGTCTGCAGCAGGCGATCGGTATCGACGAGCATCGATTCGTAGAATTGCCGCCGCTGCGCCTCGTCTACCTCGCGCCTCTGCAAAGTTTGGAGATAGAGCCGGATAGACGCGATCGGCGTCTTCAATTCATGAGTAACCGCGTTGATGAAGCTGTCGTGCTGCTCGTTGCGCCGAATTTCACGGATAAGAAAAATGGTGTTGAGGACGAGCCCAGCAGCGATGGCGCCAAAGAAAATGATGCCGAGAAAGACCCGGATGCCTTCGCGCCAGTTAAGGATGATCCAACCGCTGCCCACAGCAACCGCCAGCCCCGCCAGGCAAACGCCCAGGGAGAGGAAGAAGTAAATCGCCTTCTGCCGGCTGATGATGCGCACAGGGAGATTGTAGCGGGGCGGGGAGAAGGTGTCAGGTCGCGGGCGTATGGAAGGGCTTTCGCCTTTGTTAGTGTAATCCAGATTTTTCGCCAACTACTCTTCGGTAGCGGCTTCTTAGCAACACTGGCTACAATCGCTCTGGTCGCCCATCTGTAGATTTACCTTCAACAGGAGCAATGCTGAATGACCGATAGTGCCGAGCAAGTTTATGAGCGAGCCTTGTCCGAAATGAAGAAAGAACAGTGACTCGCCGCAATCAAGCTTTTAAAGCAAGGTCTCCTGCTTTTTCACAAAAATTGGCGGTTCTCTTGGAATCTCGGTTGATGCTATTTCAATCTTGGTAGATTTTACGATGCTCAAAAGCACATGATGCGAGCTGTAAGGCTGGCCCCAGAAAACCCTATCTGCAAGTGGGGGTTGGGGAGCGTCTATCTTAAGAGAAGGCAGCGCAGAGAATGAGTAAGAAAGCTATGAAACTACAGCGCATCAATTGATAACTGCCAGGCGTTCACACTAAAAAGGCTCCCCACCGCCCCAGCCGGTTCGAGAGCCCTTATTC
>JBAVAA010000751.1:0-9251 GCA_049585515.1 Terriglobales bacterium
ACATAGCGCACCCGGCCACGCTGATCATCGAGGGTGGCCAGGATCGCGGTGGCCAGGATCACGGCGTCGTGCGCTACATCTATCGCGGCGATAACCAACTCGACCGGACACCGCTGGATGAAGTCCTAGGAGTTTTGAAAAACAATCGTGGAGCGACGGGCGTCTCGCCCGTCCAATGAATTTTGGAGGTAAGAAATCACATGAAACGAACACTCTCGCTCGCAACGCTCATCCTGATCGCAACGTTCGCCGCGGCACAAACCGCCCTGCCCACGGGAACCGCGGTCAAGATGAAATTAGAAACCACGCTAGCCACGTTCAGCTCAAAGGCCGGAGATCCGTTCTCCGCCAGAGTCACTCAGCCCGTAGTAATCGACGGCAAAACCGTAATCCCCATCGGCGCAACGGTCGAAGGCCGGGTCACGAAAGCGGCCGAAACGCGCCGCATTGCCGGCAAGCCCACTATCGGCATCTTTCCCGAAAACCTGATCCTGCCGAATGGAGACAAGTTCACGCTGAACGCCTCGCTGGTTGACACCAACGTCGGCCGCGGCACCGACGTCAATACGGAAGGGCAATTCAAAGGCGCCGGCCACGATGGCAAAGATCTCACCGAAATTGGCCTGGGCACCGGCGGCGGAATGCTGATTGGCGGCCTGGCCGGTGGCGGCAAGGGCTTTCTCATTGGCGGAGCCGTCGGCGCAACCGTGACAGTGGCGCACTGGTTAGGCAAACACCGTTCCGCGATGCTTCCCGCCGGGACGGAGTTGGTGATGGAACTGAATCGTCCAATGACGATGACCGTGGCCGCTACCGGACAATAAGACTTGATGGATTGTCATCCTGAGCGCAGCATGGACTTCACGAAAAGTGAAGTCCATGCGGAGTCGAAGGACCCCTACCCGACCGAAAATGTGTGCCGGGTGCGGTTTTTGGTTTCGCGCCGAACGACAAAGTTGCAACTCTGAATGCTGCCCACCTCACCCGCCCACCGCCAGCAAATCTTCCTCCGCCAGCAGCTCCAGTTCGATCCAGCCTTCCACCGGCAAAGCGTCAACCGGTAGATGGTTCTGCCAGACGCTGAAGCGCAGGCGCAGCCGAGCAGTCGGCAAGTCCGAGCCTTGCTGCCCCGGCGCCTTGCCACTCTCCAGCGGCGCGGCCAGCAGCCAACCCAGCGGCAACCGAAACTCAAAATTCCGGAGAAGCGCCACCCGCTCCTCGCACACCTTAGAATCGCCCTCCGTCGCAGTCGAGTGCGCAATCGCTTTATCCTTCCCCTGCGTCACCTTCCATGACTGTATGCGGCCTCCGTTCACCTCCACACCCAGCCGCAGTTCACGCCGCGGCTTAGCGGCCTGGTTAGCCCACGACTCCAGATTCACCACCACTTCGAATGCGTCCTCGGGCACTTTTCCGGTGAAATCCAGCCGCCCGTAAACGTATTGCTCGTCGATCCCGGCAAAAACTTCATCCATCAGAAACTGTTTGCCATGCATCGAGCCCGAGCGCTGGTCTGAGGTATAACGCGCCGCTCCCATCCACTCAAAGTAGCGCACCATGTCGCCAGCGACCCGCGGATGTACATACGCGGTCTGCGGCATAAACGAAGGCCGCACCGCTTCTCCGGCGATCGGCTGCGCCAGATAATCGGGCGCGCTTCCGCCCAGCGTCTGATAAACATTCGACAGATGCTTGCGGTAGAGTTCGTCAAAGTCGCGATCGTTCGCCGAGTGGTGCTCCGGCCCATACCACCAGTTCCAGTCGCTGCCTTCCGCGATCAGGATCTCTTCAAACGCCAGCTTGCGTTGCTGCTCGGTTGCGCTAGGCGCCGCCTGCTCGTAGAAATTGCGCGCGTGATAGAGATAGTCCCAGGCCTTGTTGTCTTCGGGCGCTCCAATCCAAACATTAAAGTTCGCATTGATCCACGACCCCGGCACAATCGACTTGAGATGGCTGACGTTCTTGTGGCGCGCAATTGCTTCCGTCACCGTTACCGCTTCAATTCCCGGGTCGTTCTGCAAACCGTCGTAGAATCTCCGCAAAAACTCGCGCCCGGAATGCGGATAGTATTCCCACGCGTTCTCCCCGTCCAGAATGATCGAAACCACGGCATCCTGCCCGTTCGCAATTACCGGCTGCGCCGCCTGTTTGATTTTGTGGATCAGATTATTAGCGGCATCCTGCGGCGGCATCCCCGAATATACGAAGCCAATCAAATCGGAAATCGTGTGATCGCGGAAGAGCATATTCATCCGCGTGTCCGCGTTGTCATTTTCGTAGCGATAGATAGTGTAGAGCCGGTGCGCCAGGTCGGAACTCAGATGCCCATAACCGTCGCGCGAAATATTGATGCCCAGGCTCCGCCCCAACACGCCTTCATCGGTAGCCATCCACTGCACTCCCAGCCGGTGCGCGATCGTCAAAACCTCTTCGGAAACGCTGCCCTCCGACGGCCAGACTCCCTGCGGCCGTATTCCAAACACCTTTTCGTGCAGGTCAAGCCCGCGCTGCAATTGTTCCCGGGAGTCTTCTGGATGTCGATAGCGGTTCTGCGGCAAAGGCAGCCCCGGCGTTGAAACCGCCCCCATCTGCGTGTCGCAGACCAGCGGCAGAATAGGATGATAAAAAGCCGAAGTAGAAATTTCGATCAGGCCCTTTTGAGCCGCCTCCGTATGTGCCGGCAGCACCCGCCCCAGCAGCTCCCGTTCGCGTGCGATTACAAACTGCTGGTCCTCCAGCGAATAGTTGTGCCCCTTGCGGACAAGTTCCGCAACCTCCTTCTCCGCCAGAAAATATTCGTCAAACCATCCAATCTGCGAGAGCACCTGCAAGTCGGTGAAGTCCTGAGCCTGAAAATACCGGTCCGCCCGCTCCGGCGAATCCCCCGCGTTGCGAAATTTTTCCCAAAGCTCGCGGTAGCGCGGATAGCGCCCAATAACATTCACGGGATGCGCCTGAAATAAATACTGCAACGCAAACCGCCGCTCCTTTTCCGTCAGGTCTTTAGCAGGTTTGCTCGCGACCTGCAGAAAAGGATCCTGGGCGTCGCCCGAAACATAATCCTGAATCTGTGTGATCAGCGAAGGCACCAGATTGAACGTCTGATGCACTTGCGGAAACTCGTCCAGCAACTTCACCATCCCGTAGTAGTCTTTCAAAGCATGCAGCCGCGTCCAAGGTAGGCGATATTGCCCCGTCACCAGGTCTTTGTAGAACGGCTGATGCTGGTGCCACAGAATGACGACGCGCAGTTGGGCCATGATTTCTTCTTCAACTCAGCAGTTTGCCGAAAAAGCTCACCTTTTGACTCCGTTATTGAAAGGGCGCGCCCTTTGACTCTGTTGTTGAAAGGGCGCGCCCTTTGACTCTGTTATTGAAAGGGCACGCCCTCAAGAGTGTGCGTGAAAACTAGCATTCCGACAATCCCGTGGAACGGAATACTTGAGAATCAAGCCCCGGAGGGGCGACCTAACTTAGCCCAGCGCTTCAGCGCTGGGTAAAGTGGAAGAAATGACTCAAGTCCCGGAGGGACGACCGACAATAGCCCGGCGCTTCAGCGCCGGGAAACATCACGCAACCTGCCCAAAGTCCCGGAGGGACGACCGATTTCTCACGCATACTCTTTAAGCCGCGCCGCAAGTCCCGTAAATTCAACACGGGCTTTAGCCTATAAGGCGACTGCTGCGAACGCCAAGAGTTTTCAGCCTAAGGCATTTTCACCGCTTACTACATCGGCAGTTTTTCAGTTTAATTCATCCCGCAATTTTTACCCCGCGGAATCAGGCGCGGCAAAGGTGATAATGAAGATACGGCACACACGATGAATTCGAAAGTCAAAGTCATTTTCTTCGACGTCGGCAACACCCTGCTCTTCCCCAACCGCGAGCGCATTCACGCGCCTCTAGCCGAACGCGGCTTCGTGCCCAACGCCGAGCACCTGCGCGATCTCGAGTGCCGAACCAAGAATCGATTCGACGGAATCATGACCGGGCTGATTCCCAACAACCGCCCCGACCATGGTTTCTGGTGGATGTTCTACTCCCAGTTGCTCTCCGAAATCGGACTGAACGATGACGCAATCCGCGACCAGCTAGTAGCCAGCATCCGCAATTCCGGCAACTGGGACACAATCCGCCCCGGCACAGCCGCGCAACTGGAGGAAATCGGCAAGCGTTACCGTCTAGCCGTCATCTCCAACGCGGATGGCAAAATCCATGACGTCCTGCAGAAATGCAGCATAGCAAGATGCTTTCGCACCATCACCGACTCCGGATTAGTAGGATACGAAAAACCGCATCCCGAAATTTTTCGCCAGGCCCTGAAAAGCATGACCGCAGAGCCGGAACAGAGCCTCTATGTAGGCGACGTCTATTCCGTGGACTACCTCGGTGCCACCAGCGCAGGCATGCAAGCGCTGCTAATGGACGTCCCAGGCGCCTACCGCGACAAGTCAGTGCCGAGGGTGGAATCGCTGGAGCAGTTGCAGACAGTGCTAATCGACAAAGAATCCCGCAAGATCTAGTTAATACCAACAGTAGCGCCGCCGTCCCGGCGGCTGTCCGGCGGGCGTCCGCGCCCGCCGCGTCTACCCAGGAAAGAACATTTACAATCAGCAGACCATGTTCGCATTTGATTCTGCCCGTTTTTTGATTTTTCTGAGTGCCGCGATTCTTCTCGCAATAGCTCCCGGCCCCGGAATGCTCTACGTCCTAGCGCGCACCCTGGCCGGCGGACGCCGCGAAGGCCTGCTCTCCTCCCTCGGCACATTTCTAGGCGGGATGGTGCACGTGTTCGCCGCCGCTGCCGGCATCTCTATCATTCTCGCGAAATCCGCCACCGCCTTTGCCACGGTAAAGTATCTCGGCGCAGCCTATCTCTGCTTCCTCGGAATTCGCATGATCCTCGACGCCCGAAAGAAAGAAGACGCGGTGGCTTTCTCTGATCTCCCCCGCAAAAGAAATCCCTTCTGGCAGGGCGTCATGACCGAGGTGCTCAATCCAAAGACGGCGCTGTTCTTCCTGTCGTTCATTCCCCAATTCGTAAACCGCGCCAACGGGCACGTCTTCCTGCAGTTTATTTTATTGGGATCGCTCTCAGTAGGGCTGAACACCGCAGCCGATATCGTAGTAACCCTGTTGGCCGGACCACTAGGCCAGCGCATCCGCGGTTCCGCACGTTTCCGCCGCTGTCAACGCTCGGTAACCGGAGCAGTCATGATCGGCCTGGGAACCTATCTCGCTCTAGCCGAGTCAAAATAATCTCTTTAGACACGCCCAGCCGCGCCTCTTTAGCGAACGGTTCGAGAGTGACAGGCTACAGCGCAATCACCTGATGATCCTGGCAATCGAGATGAACCTGCTCATAGAGATTAGCCAGCAATTCCGCCCCATAACGCGCCACAAAACTAGCGCCCGCGACCTCCCGCTCCTGGAGCGTCTTCTGCGGAAATAGCGCGTTGCTCAACGCGTCCGCATGCCGCGTGATGACTTCATTCCGCTGCTGTTCCGCCCGCGCCACCCGCGTCTGCAGCCGTTCCAGTTGATGGGCCATGCCGCTCCGCGTACTTTCGACCGTATCGACGAGAGTTGAATCCAGCCTGCCGATCGATTCCCGAAGCGCCGCCATCGACCCGTCAATGCTTGCGTGAGCTTCCGAAAAGCGTGTCTGCAAATCCGACGGCAGCGAGCGAGCGGCAATCGCCTCTCGAACTTTTTCCGGACCAGCGAACAAATCCGGCAAGCTCAACTGATAACGGCTCAGAATGCGCTCAGCCTTAGGCTCGACAAGCGTAGCCGAAAAACGCGGCACAATCGGAGTGACGCGTCCCAAGAGTTTCTCGAAAACCACAGCGACTTGCGCAAAGTACGCCACTTCAGCCGCTCCGCCCGTATAAACAAGCGTCGGCAGCAGGTAATCCTGCACCACTGGACGAAGCAGCACATTAGGATTGAACTTCTCCGGAGTCCTTTCAATCTGCTCAATCAGTCCCGCCGCCGAAACGCGCTCCTCGCCCACCGCGAACTCACCGCCATCAGCGCCATTATTTTTACGCCGCACAACGGTACGCGCGCCATCCTTTACTTCAAAAAGCAAAGTAGTGGCCGAAGTCACTTTAACTTGCTGATGATATCCCGCCGCTTCGATCGCTTTGCCCCGAGCCAGCAATGCCTCATCCAATTCGGAGGCCCGCTCAATCGCCGCGCGGAACAAGGGTTTCGCAAGATCATGAAAGTCTTTATCGGCAGGATCAAGCAGAATCACGCCCCAATCCGCAAACATCCGCGCAAACAGCAGGGCAAACGCGCTGCCAAGATTTTCTCCGGGACGATACGCCGAGCGCAGCCAGGCCGTAACATCCGTGTCGTCCAGCAGCCCAGCCGCCCGTTCGACCGCCGCCTCAATCTCCGGCCCAAACGTGACCGTGCCCACAGGCGCATCGGCCAAAGCATGGCTGGCAGCCCCAAGGTTTTCCACGGCAATTGTTTGCGGAAGTCCCTGCTCCGAGAGCAGCGCGACATGGTTGACCTCAGCCAAATCGTGGTCCTCGGTAGCCAGCCAGAACACCGGAACGCAGTCCACTCCAGCCGCCGAAGCCTGTTCGGCAAGCTTGACCGCCGTGAGCGCCTTGAAGATAGAGAACAGCGGCCCGCCAAAAAGACCAACCTGCTGCCCAGTAACCGCCGCCAGCGCTCCACGCCGCAAACGCTCAATATTCGCCAGCGTCTTAGCGGAGGCGCCCCATGCCCGGTTTTGCCGCTCAAGAATCTCGCTCACCTTGCTGCGTCGCGCATCGTCATAAACAACGCGCTGCGATTCGTCCTTAACCCACTCAGAAAAAATCGGAGACCGTGGATAAAAACCGCGAACCGAAGGAGTGTAAGAAAGATAATCAAGAAAAAGGCGTGTGGTATGCGGAATCTGCGTAAACTGCAAACACTGCGATTTCATCGGCAGCTCTCCCGACATCTCTCGCAATACGAGAGTGTTCTAGCGATCCGCATATGTTCTCACTCTCTGGGACGGCCTCGTGGTGCTTTTGTCACCCGCGTCAAGAATAGCCCATCCAGCCGACCGGCCCCCCAACTCAACTACATCAGATGACGCGGAACTGCCCAGGTTGCAGAGAGTGGGAAGGAATCTGGGGTTAGGCGACACTGAGAGACAAAATGATTTGACTCGCGCTGCTGGTGCGCGCGCAATTTTTCAACACCAAATAATACGTCGCGAACGCGGGCGATCCTGCTTGCAACCAGGAAGGGGACACTCGTCGCCCTACCGCCTCTCAAACACCACCGCAACCCTATCCTCATAAGCGACTCGCCACTCCCCGGGAACTTCGCGCAGCAGATTAGCCAGCGTCGAATCGGTCGGCAAGAGCACCGTCCGAATCCGGTCCCCGTCGATCACCTTCCGCCATCCCGGCTCCCCCTGCATCAGCACCAGATAATGACGAACCCGTCCCGACCCATACAAATCATGGCGATCATCGACCACGACCTTCCGCGCCGGATACAGTCGATAAATGATGTAGCCTCCCCAGGCATCGGTAGAAAAAACCGGCTCGGCACTCCCCGCAACTTCGCCCTGCAGAAAATTCACCGCCTCAACCGGCATTTTCTGCGGATCGAACTGGGCATGAATCGCGTGCCATGACCCAAGCCATCCTCCATGCAGGCAGATCGCGAATGCCAACACCACCGTGACCACCGGCCAAACGTGCCCGCGAAGGTCCATCTCCTGCGCGCCCATGCGATCTGAGAAATTTGCAATCCCTGCGGCGACGCGACGCAACCACCACCACGCGCCCGGCTTATCCGCCAGCGAAGCAAAGCTCTCCCACAGGATCGGCCCCGCGATCAGCACCAGCAGCATCGACGAAACCGGCAGATTGCGCGACGAATAAAATCCCGCATATACCGCCAGCAGCACCACCAGCAGATGGCTGAGCCGCACCCTCCGTCCGTTCCTCCAGAACGCGATCAGCACCAGCATCACAATGACCGCAAACGCGCGCTGCCCCCAGCCGTGGAAGTCAGGCGAGCGAAACTCGTCGATCCGGTCCATCAGATAGCGATCGGTCAGATAGCGGTAGATATGCGCATGCAGCCGCCATCCGTAAGGATTCACCAGCGTAGCCAGCGCCGAAGCCACCCACGCCCATGCCATTGCGCGGGCCCGCTGCGCGGCGCGAACCGCGGCAAACGCATCGTTCTTCTGCATGCGCAGGCTCTCCACCCATGCGGCGAAGCTGTAGATAGCCAGCAGCGCCATGCCAAAAAGCCATCCGCCATGCAGGTTCACCCAAAGCAACATCGATGCCGGGAAGAACCAGAAAATCCAACGCGGCAAAGGTCCTTGTTTCGCAAGGCCAGGACGATCCCATCCTTCCCATCGCTCCAGCACAACAAACCAAAGCAGCGAAAAAAGCCAGCTAACAATGTGCGGCCGCGCATACAGATGAATGGTCGAAGCGAACTCCGCCAGCAGCATGAGCACGATCGCCAGCAGCAGACTGGTCCCGCGCTGCAGCAGTTGCGAAAGCAGCAACACGAAAGTCGCGGCCACCAGCAGGCCGCAAAGCCAAACCACGCCATTCAGCCCGCAGGCGCGATGGAGAATCCCCAGCAGCAGGTCGTACAACCACTCCCACGCAAACCAGGGCTGACCCTGCATGGTCGAAGAAAACGGATCGGTACGCGGCAGAGAGTGGGTAGCAAGAATCAGTTCGCCGGTGCGGATGTGCCATCCAATATCAGGATCTGCCAGCGGCCGGTTCGACAAAGGCCCCGCCAGCAACGAGCAAAAAAGAAAAACAAAGATAATATCGCGCACCGAAGGCAGCAAGAAAGTAAGGGCAGACGAACTGGGCTCCGGGGTCGTCATCGGCGAAGAAGCAGTGTATGCGGTCGGTGGGCGATGAATCCAGGGGAATGGTGGCGCATTCATGCCGAGTCGCTACAGCGTGTTCAAAACGCCCCGTCAGGCGGGTCGATGGAATAAAGTGTAAGAAAATGCTGCTCCGGAAATCAGCCCCCGAAGGGGCGAACCGAACTGCGCTTCAGTGTGTGCCGATCCAGCCCCGAAGGGGCGACCAAAATTAGCCCAGCGCTTCAGCGCTGGGTAAAGCGCAAGAAATGATACAAGTCCCGGAGGGACGACTGCGCCCTCACGCAAACCCTCCAGCGCGCGCAAATTGAAAAGACTCTAGGAGCGACGACTAAGTTCGTCCACCCCAAGCCATGAATTGTTTT
>JBAVAA010000752.1:0-5486 GCA_049585515.1 Terriglobales bacterium
AAAAATCGACGACACCGATCAGGACATTAGCGACCGTGGTAATGATAGTGGGGCCGCCCGGCGAGCCGAGAACCAGAAAGAGCTTGCCACCTTTAAGCACGATGGTTGGCGTCATGGCTGAGAGCGGACGCTTGCCCGGACCAATGGCGTTGGCCGGGCCTTGGATAAGCCCGTAGACGTTGGGGACGCCCTGTTTGGCGGCGAAGTCGTCCATTTCGTCATTAAGCAGAAAGCCCAGGCCCTCGGCGGTGACCCGCGACCCAAAGTTGTCGTTGAGGGTGGTGGTCACGGAAACGGCATTGCCCTCGGCATCGACGACGGAATAATGGGTGGTGTTCACAGGTTCGCGAATGGCCAGGGCTCGGGACCGCGATTGGGCGACGCGTTCGAGCTGATTGAAAATCGACGGCCGCTTCAGGTCTTTGCTGACGCTGGCGTGGTTCAGATCGATAGAGTCGCGCCATGCGGCGGCATAGTTTTTGTCGATCAGTTGCGCAACCGGAACCCGGGCAAAATCCGGATCGCCCAGAAAGTCGGCCCGATCGTAGAAGGCACGGCGGAACGCCTCCACTTCCAGGTGGATGGCGTTGGCCGAGCGGTTGCCGAACTTCGCCAGGTCGAAGCCTTCGAGGATATTGAGGATTTCGATGAGCGCGATCCCTCCCGAAGATGGCGGCGGAGCGCTGATAATGTCGTAGCCGCGATAAGAGCCGCGAATCGGTTCGCGCTCCTTTACTTCGTAGGCGGCGAGATCGTCGGCGGTGATCAGGCCCCCGCCTTTCTGTATGGCCGCGGCCAGTTCGCGGGCCATAGCGCCGTGGTAAAACTCGTCCGGATCCTTGGCGAGCCGTTCCAGGGTATGGGCGAGTTCGGGCTGTTTGAATAGTTCGCCCGGCTGGTAGTAATTTCCGTTGCGCAGGAAAATGCGCTTGGTCTCCGGAAACTCGGCGAGATACTCATCTTGTTTCAGTTCTTGCGCGTCTTCGTAGGCAAGAGGAAAGCCCTCGCGGGCAAGCTTGATGGCGGGAGCCATTACCTTTTCTATCGATAACTTGCCATATTGCTTCTCCGCATAGACCAGGCCCGCCACCGTGCCGGGAACGCCGACGGCTCTGTATCCGACAACGCTCGAATCCTTGTTGGATTCCGCGAGGACGTTGCCATGGGCGTCAAGGTACATATTTTCGGTGGCTGCGGCCGGCGCTTTTTCGCGGAAGTCGATGAAGTGCGTCTTGCCGTCAGCGTTACGAAGAAGAAGAAAGCCGCCCCCGCCAAGGTTTCCGGCCAGGGGATAGACCACAGCCAGCGCAAAGCCAGTGGCAACGGCGGCATCGACGGCATTTCCTCCAGACCGCAACATCTCGACGCCGGCCCGAGACGCAAGCTCGTGGACGCTCACGACAATAGCGTGCGGAGCGTGCGTCGGACGCATGGGAGCAGCCGAAGCATTGGCCGCAAGCAGAACGCAGAGGCCGCATAAGACCGCAAGATTACGTTGAATGCGCATGGATGGTGATGGTGGTGGCGAATGTAGAGGCTAGCCCACCGAGTTGCAGCGAGTCAAACCGTGGCGACATGTGGGCGCGGACCTCCCCGCGTGTGCCGCGAACAAGCCTCTATTTCTTGGGCCGCTTGCTGGCCGTTTTCTTGCCTCTATTTTTTGGAGCTTTCGCCGCGACCAACTCATAGGACCGCCGAATGAGCGCTTCGAGTTCGCCAGCCGGCAGGACGTTGGAGTTAGCAAGCGTCACCCACTTGTAGCGCCCGACGTAGGGCGCAGGTGAGATGCCCTCGATCTCGAGCAGTTCGTGAAATGTCTCCGGCGCGGATTTGAGGGTGATGCGGGGAAAGCGGCCGTCCGAGAGGACCATGCCGGTAAAGATTTTGCCGCGGACTTTGAAGCAGAGGTCGTCGGCCCACGGCATGTCTTCGGTGACATCGGGGAAGGACAGGCAAAGTTTGCGGATCCACTCCAAGTCGGGCATGGGGAGATGATAGCGCGACCGGCGCACGAATCGTGTCGTAGCAATGACCACGTCGGCCCGGCGAGAGGGGCGGCAGGTATTCCATCCGATTCAAGAGAAAACTGTACGCGGGCGAGGGCGCCCCGCGCCACGTAACCAAGTTACACTTGGTCTCTGGCCTCGCCCAGTACCACCGACACTTCGAACCGCTTCTTGCCGCGGAAGATGGTCACCTTCACTGTGTCCCCGGCGCGGTGCTTGTTCATGATTTGGGCGAGGGTCTGCTGGCTTTCGACTTTCTCTCCGTCGATGGCGACGATTAAATCTCCACCAATCGTGATGGGAATGTTGCCGAGGTAAGCGCGTTCTGATCCGCCGCGCAATCCGGCGCGGTCGGCGGCGCCTCCGGGAACGGCTTGCACGATAAGCAACCCGTAGTCGGCGGAAAGACCCAATTCGTCAGCGATTTCGGAATCGATGGGGATAGTGCGCACGCCAAGTGCGGGGCGCCGCACGCGTCCCAGCGTGACCAGATCGTTGACCACGGCTTTCGCGGTGTTGATGGGGATGGCAAAGCCGATGCCGGCGCTTTGTCCCACGCTCGAGGCAATCATGGTATTAATGCCAATCACCTCGCCATGCCAATTAAGCAGCGGGCCTCCGGAGTTGCCCGGGTTGATGGCGGCATCGGTTTGAATGGCTTCGTCGATGACCAGGCCGTCAGGCTCCTGCACCTGGCGGATGGAACTGACGATGCCGCGAGTCATAGTTCCGGCGAGGCCGAAGGGATTGCCGATGGCATAGACTTTCTGGCCGACTTGCAGGTTGGTCGAGTCGCCCAGCGTCATGGGCTGTAGGTCGGAAGCTTTGATCTGAACAATCGCTAGGTCATGGGATTTATCAGTGCCGACTATGGTTGCCTTATATTTCTTGCGGTTGTGGAGCGTCACTTCAACCTGGCGCGCGTCGGCGATGACGTGATAGTTGGTGAGAATGTGTCCCTCTTTGTCGATGACAAAGCCCGAGCCCTGGCCCTCCTGCGGCACCAGACCATAAAAGAAGTCATACGTCATGACCCGCGAGGTGATGTTGACTACGGATCCGATATTTTTGCGGTAGACCCCAATGTTGTTCTGCTCTTCGGCATCCAGCGACTCGCCGCTGGCGGCCTCGGTGATTTCAACGTGCTGCGGACGGCTGATCCAGTCGGCGGAATGGAGGTGTCCATTGCGATAGGTGGTGAAGTAGAAGAACGTCGCCGCCAAGATAATGGCGAGAATAAGAGTGCGTAAGAATCTCATCGAGGTTAGACGCTGTTACCTTCTGGTTTGATTCTAGCGAAAAAGTGGAATTTACCAGAGTGCGCGGACCACGCGGAGCAAATCCTTACCGCGGTGGTCACAGAGGAGCACTGGGAAAACCAACCAGGAACTCAGTGCATTTTGCGGCCTCTGCGGTTCAGTCTGGATTTGACTTGCCCCAGCCGCCGCCGCCCGGAGATTCGATGCGCACTCGCTCCCCAGCGCGCAGCCGAACGCTGGTCTTGCCGGGAATAGTCTCTTCGGAGCCGTCCCGCCGAATGATCAGCGTGCGACCGGGCGCGCCGTTGCTTCCTCCGGCCAGACCGTAAGGCCCGCGGGAACGGCGGTCGGCGAGGAGCGTCACTTGGGCATCGGTCAAAACCTCGATTTCACGCATGATTCCGTCGCCTCCGGTGTGCTGGCCCACGCCTCCGCTATTGGAGCGAAAAGAATACCGCCGCAAACGAACCGGATAGGCGTATTCGAGGGCCTCGGCCGGGGTATTGAGAGAGTTGGTCATGTGGGTGTGAATGCCGGACACGCCGTCTTTAGTAGAGCGTGCACCCATGCCTCCGGCGATAGTTTCGTAATAAGCGAAAGGCTCGCCGGAGCGGGGATCGATGCCGCCGATGGTGAGGTTATTCATGGTGCCCGAAGCGGCTGCGGGGATACGGTCCGGAATCGCCTGCGCCAGCGCCTTTAGTAGCACGTCGACAATGCGCTGCGAAGTTTCCACGTTGCCGCCAGCGACCGCCGCAGGGGCCATCGCGTTGACCACGGTTCCCGATGGCGCGATGACACGAATCGGGCGCATCAGTCCCGATGTGGCTGGCACGTCGTCACTCAGAAGGCAGCGGAAGACGTAGAAGCATGCGGAGTAGGTGATCGCCTCCACAGCATTGACCGCGCCCTGGACTTGCGGATCGCTGCCGGCGAAGTCGATGGTGACGTGTGCGGCGTGCGGGCGACTCGATGTCGATCGAGACGCGGCAAGCCGCGTCTCTACGGTACGCTTCTTCTGGGCCGACAGCGCCGCGATTTGGATAGTGACGGCGATGCGCACGGGTTTGTCTTCGACTCCATCATCATCGAGAAAGTCTTCGGCGTGATAGCGTCCGGGCGGGATGGTGCGCAGATAGGTCCGCATCATTTCTTCGGAGTAGACCAGCAATTCGGCAGCGGCTTGTTTCGCGCGGGCAATTCCATAGCGGTCGCAGATGTCACGGAGCCGTTGGGCGCCAGTCTGGCAGGCGGCAATTTGCGCGCCGAGGTCGCCTTCGCGCTCTTCGGGAGTGCGGACGTTATTGAGCAGGAGCGCCAGCACATCGGCAACAATTTTTCCGCCGCGTATGATTTTGACCGGCGGTATGCGGAAGCCCTCCTGGTAGATCTCGCGGCACGGACCCATGGAGCCAGGGTAAGTTCCGCCGACGTCGGCATGATGGGCCCGGGAAGCGACGTAAAAGTCGGGACCGGGCATAGCCACTTGGGCACGCTTAGCTTTTCCAGTCCGGGAAATAGATACCGGCATGACCAAGGTGATATCCGGAAGGTGAGTGCCGCCCCGGAATGGATCATTGAGCATGGCCACATCGCCCGGTTCCATCTGACATTGTTTTACCGCGGCAGCAACCGACATCGGCATTGAGCCCAAGTGCACGGGCATATGATCGCCCATCGCGATAACCTGGCCTTCGGAATCGAATACGGCGCAGGAGTAGTCGCGGCGCTCTTTGATATTAGGAGAAAAAGCAGTACGGCGCAGAGCCGCCCCCATCTCCTCAGCGATGGAATGGTAAAGGTTTTTAAAGACTTCGAGTTCAACCGGATCGCGCATCCGGGGACGAGTGTACGTCAAGTCGGGACAATTGTGACGAAATGGGGTCGCTCTGCCCCGCGCAACCTCCGAATCATCTCTGGGTTACAGGCGGCTTGATCGACGCCCCGGATAATCGCTACTTGGCTGGGGCGTAGTAACCGTTCCGGGTGTGAACCTGTAACCCCCGTCTAGTACAAGTAACTTCTATCGGACGAAAACTGCCGTCAGCCTCCAGGTCGGGGGGTGGATACCCCAGCGCATACTGACTCCGCAGGATCCTTTCGACGGTGCTGAAAGCGCTTTTCAGGTCGGAATTCTCTCGCGCCGGCACCACGAAACCTCCGGTATCTCGGGTTAGTTTTTCCAATACCAGTCGGCCCTTCGGATTTGTCTCGTATATGG
>JBAVAA010000753.1:0-1915 GCA_049585515.1 Terriglobales bacterium
CTACATCGACCATCGCGTCGATGTAGTGCGGCGGCGGACTTCGTATTTACTGTCCAAGGCGCGCGACCGCGAGCACATTCTGGAAGGCTACCTCACCGCGCTTGATCATCTGGATAACGTAATCGTCATCATTCGCGGCAGCGCGAACCGCGCCGATGCCCGTGAGAATTTGGTCGCGTACTTTGGCGGCAAGAAAATCGACATCAACACCACAGGACGCGCTCCGAAGCTCGATGCTGAAAAGCCGTTCACCACAAAGCAGGCCGACGCGATCCTCGAACTGCAACTGCATCGCTTGACCAAGCTCTCGATCGACGAGATTTCCAACGAATTGAAGTCGGTGCGGGAGGCGATCACCGAATTCGAATCGATTCTTGCGTCCGAGGCGAAGCTGCGCAAGGTCATTATCAAGGAACTGGAAGAGGTCAAGAAACTATACGGCGATGCCCGGCGCACCGTGATCGAAGACGAAGCCGCGGAGATCATGCTGGAAGATCTGATCGCCGACGAACAAGTCGCGGTGACGGTAAGCCATTCCGGTTACATGAAGCGCACTCCGATCTCAACCTACCGCATGCAGCGTCGCGGCGGGACAGGCCGCACGGGCATGAAGACGCGCGACGAGGATTTCGTCGAGCATCTCTTCATCGATTCAACCCACGCCTACATGCTGATTTTCACCAACACCGGACGCGTGTATTGGCTGAAGGTGTATGAGATTCCCGACGTAAGCGCAGCCGGCAAGGGCAAGCACATTGGTAATCTCATCGGCCTGCAGCCGGGAGAAACCGTGCGCACTATGCTCGCCGTGCGCGATCTGGAAGAAGAAAACCGGTACGTTTTCTTTGTCACCCACAACGGCACGGTGAAGAAGACCGAGGTCAAAGACTTTTCGCACGTGATGCAGCGTGGCATCATTGCCATCAACATTGAAGAGGGTGATGAACTGGTTGCGGCCTCGCTTACCGATGGCAACCAGATCGTCTTCCTCGCCTCGCACGATGGGCAGGCCATTCGCTTCGACGAGAACGACGTGCGGTCCATGGGACGCAACGCCACCGGCGTGCGTGGCATGAACCTGGCCGAGGGAGATTACATCGTAGGGATGGCGACCACGATCAAACCGGAGGCCAAGGCGGTCGCTGGGGACAAAGAGGGCGCTCCCGACGTCGCCGACTTGATTCCCGAGAAAGGCTCGCTCATTCTCTCGGTAACCGAGAACGGTTACGGCAAGCGGACCCCGGCGGACGAATACCGGCTGACCAATCGCGGCGGCAAAGGCGTGATCAACGTCAAAACCACCGCCCGCAACGGCAAAGTCGTCAGCATCTCGCAGGTAAGTGAAAAATCCGAGGTGATGCTGATCTCGCAGTATGGGAAGATCATCCGGATTGAATCGAAGTTCATCCGCGAGTCGGGACGGTCGGCGCAAGGTGTGCGACTGCTGAACGTTGAGCCGGGAGACCGGGTAGCAGCCGCGGTCGTCATTCCTCCGGAAGAGCCGAATGGGAATGGGACACTGATTCAGTAGCACCCGCTAGCCGTCAGCGATCAGCCCTCAGGGAAACCGGCGGCTGGTCCCGAGCCGAAGCTGGCCCTAGGGTGGTTGTCGCACGTAGATTTTTGACTTGTGTATGGGATCGGGGCTCTCGGATCGCCATCTTATCCCACTTGTTACTTTGTTGATTCTCCTCCGGCAGAGAGAGGGTTGTTGATGTTCTCCCGTTTTGTTTTGCGCTCGCACCGGGTTTCGTTTACTTTCGAGTCCGGTGACCTGTGCCCGATCCACCGTCCAGGCCGACTCCAAAGCATACTTTGCTGTTGATTTTGCTGCCGATGCTGGGCACGGTTTTGTGTCTTCGGCTGTATCTCCATCTGGTGCGCGTGCAGCATGTCTATCCCGGTGGATATCTGC
>JBAVAA010000754.1:0-11673 GCA_049585515.1 Terriglobales bacterium
ACAAACGCCGAACTGCGCAAAAACAAACGCCGAACTGCGCAAAAACAAACGCCGAACTGCGCAAAAACAAACGCCCCGGAGGGGCGAACGAGAGTAGCCCAGCGCTTCAGCGCTGGGAAAGCGACACACAAATGATTCAAGTCCCGGAGGGACGACCGGGTTCTGAGCTGTGCCCTTTGCAAGTGCTGCCGCCTGCTGTTCACCCCTGACAGCACAACAGAACTACGTTTCTGTAGGGCAGGAAGTTCCCTCGAATCACGAAGCTAGCGATTGTAGCAGGGCGCGGCATCGCGCCACACAGAGCGGCAAAGTTGAGCTACTGAAAGGGGTTGGAGACGGTGATGCCGAAGTACTGCTGGCCGTCGCTGAAATCCTCGGAAAAGATGCGCGAACAGTCGGCGCGCTCAGCCGCAGCCACGATAAGTCCGTCGTAAAAATGCAGCCGATACGAGGTCCGCGCCTGTATTGCCCGCCGAATGAGTTCCATGTCCGGCAATACAAGTTTGATCGATTCGAGCCGGTCGAGAATCGCATTCAACTCTTCCGGCGTGGGCGGTTGAGAAAACTTCTGAAGCAAAGTCGTGGCGAACTCAGCCAGCACTTGTGACGAAATCACCCATCTTTCTGCCACGGCTCGCCGCACCAGATCGTGCGCAATGCGCTGCTTGCGCGAATCGGTGTACTGATAGGCATAGACCAGGATGTTTGTGTCCAGAAAATCGACGCCGTTCATTTTGGTTCGGGAGGCCGGTAATGTGGACCCCGCTTGTAGAGGTCTTCGCGCGTCCAGGTCTTTTCGCCCATATTGAATTGGAGCGTTTTGAAGCTCTCTTCGAGCGCCTCAAGTTCGCGCCGTTTGCGCCCGGACTTAGCATGTTCCGCGGCCAGTTCCTGCAGATAGGTGCGCACGAGAGCGGTGAGTGTGGTGTCCCGATCAAGAGCAATCTTTCGGACTTCCTTGACCACATCATCGTCGATGGAGAGGGTGATGTTCACCGACCCATAATACGTGAAACCCATAATAAGGGTCAAACGGAAAAGGGCACGCTGATGGGAAACGGGGGTGGTCCACTTCTCGCGCTTTTCGAGAAGTGGGACGAGACACGGCCCACCGCCAGGGGCAACCTGTGACATTTTCATCTTTAGCCTACGCACATGAATCCATGAGTAGTTAAGAGATAATGTACGTACGCTGCGATAAGTACAGTGTTTCACGTGAAACATATCTCCGTTGCCTAACAGCCTAAGAGAACCTAACCTTAACATCCGGTCCCTTGTCCAAATGGATGCTCTCAATAAACCGAACCCGTCCCGTCTTCAAAGTCAGAATCACCGAGGAAGTCCGAGTCCCCTCGGCAAAGAAGCGGACACCCTTGAGTAGCGCGCCTTCTGTGACTCCGGTGGCTCCGAAGATCATCTGTTTTCCGGGAGCCAGATCTTCGGCTTCGTAGATTCTTTTCTTGTCTTTGATTCCCATCTTCGCAATGCGTTCTTCCAACTCGGGCTTGTCCACGACCAGCCGTCCCAGCATGTATCCATTCAGGCAGCGGATCGCCGCCGCTGTGATTACGCCCTCGGGAGCGCCGCCCGATCCCATGACCGCGTGGACCCCGGTGCCCATCACCGCCGCGGCTATGCCCGCTGAGAGATCGCCGTCGCCAATCAGCTTGATGCGCGCTCCCGCCTTCCGAATGTCGGCGATCAGCTTTTCGTGCCGCGGACGATCGAGCACCACCACCACCAGATCGTCCACCCCGCGCTGCATCCGGCGCGCGATGTTTTTCAGGTTCACGGCTACCGGAGCGTCCAATTCGATTGCGTTCTTGCACGATGGTCCGACTACGATTTTTTCCATGTAGCAATCGGGGGCGTGCAGCAATCCGCCCTTTTCCGAAGCGGCCAGCACGGTGATCGCGCCGGGCGCGCCGGTGGCGCAGAGGTTGGTGCCCTCCAGCGGATCGACGGCAATGTCCACGTGCGGAACCTCGCGGCCATCGGGATACATACCGCCGACCTGCTCACCGATATAAAGCATAGGAGCGTCGTCGCGCTCGCCCTCGCCGATCACGATGGTGCCGTGCATGGGGACCGTGTCCATCGTTTTGCGCATGGCCTCGGTGGCGACTTGGTCGCTCAGCGGACGGTCGCCCTGGCCCATGGTGCGCGCCGACTCGATGGCCGCATTCTCGACCACTCGCAAAAATTCCAGCGCCAGATCGCTTTCAAGGTTTTCCCCGAAGTTCCTGGTATGCGGCTCGGGACGGACTTGGGCTTGCATCAGTGCCTCCTTAATATGAATGCGACTAGGCAATATATTCCCTTCGGAGCAGAGATGGAAGTGGTGGGGGGCAGGCCCGCCCGCGAACGGTGTGCAGCCGGGCTCGGGCTAGTGCAGCATGGCTAGTCAGGAGGTGTCTGATAATCTTCCCCCATGAATACCCAACATCCGACTACTGCACATACAACACGGGAGCGCAAAGAACCGACGTATCTTTACAACGAGGGGCAGGTTGCGGAGAAGAGTGAAATCGCACGGCGTTTTCTGGATTCCCGCACGCGCCTGAACGAGAACGTTGACCAAGCCGACAATTTTCTGGTCAAGCGTTTCTACAACCTGGATCACAATACCTACCTGGAAGGCGCGCTGCCCGCGAAATATAAAGAGTTGATGGGACTGGTCGCCTCCGCCTGTCTGCGCTGCGACGACTGCATCCACTACCACGTGATCCAGTCGTATCGCCTGGGCGTGACCCGCGCCGAGCAGGAGGAAGCGATCAATGTGGCGCTGGTGGTGGGCGGAAGCATCGTAATTCCTCACATGCGGCGGGCGTATGAGCTGCTGACGGAGTTGTACGAGTGAGGGTGGTTGTTGCTGGTTCGGTTTGGCCGCCCCACCGGCCGTTTTGCCCCCAGACCATCATCGTAAGTTCCATCGACACAATCACTGAAAAAACACGTGCAGTGTATGTACAATTGATGTACACTACTTCTGGTGAGAGACGCTCCCGAGTTCGACTGGGACGGACAAAACGAAAAACACCTCGCGAATCATGGCATCCGTCGCTCCGACGCGGAAGACGTGCTCTCCGGAAATCACATCCTTTTGGAATACCAAATGGAAGACGACGAACAACGATGGGTTGCCGTCGGCGCGACCCGCACCGGTCGGATATTGAGCATCGTTTTTGCAGTCCGGGGCGAGGCGATTCGTCCAATCACAGGCTGGGCCGCGGACAAAGAGACTGCGGATCTATATCTCAAGCAGTGGGGGCTGCAATAAACATGGCAAAAGCAAGAATAAAACAGGTGGTCATTCCGAAGTTTTCCAGTGAGGCGGAGGAAGCGGCGTGGTGGGATGCTCATCGCTCCGCAATTGAATCGGAAATCCGGCAGCGGATAAGGCAGAAGCGTCCGCTGACCCTCGACAACCTGTTGCGGCGAGCGAAGCCATCGCAGCCGGTAACGCTGAGGATTCCAAAAGAAGACCTAGAGACAGCTCGCCGGTTGGCGGCCCGAAGAGGTTTGGGATATCAGACCTACATAAAAATGTTGCTCCGCGAAGCGCTTGTGGAAGATGCGTCGGGAAAAATTATCGCTAGAACGCGTCAATCCCCGTCACGCTAGCCCCAATAATCAGCGCGTGAATATCGTGCGTCCCTTCGTAGGTTTTTACGCTCTCCAGGTTCATGAGGTGCCGCATGATGGGGTAATCGTCGGCGACGCCGTTTGCGCCGAGAATATCTCGCGACAGGCGCGCGCATTCGAGCGCCATCCAGACGTTGTTTCTTTTGGCCATCGAGATATGCTGGTGTTCTACTTTTTCGCTGTCCTTCAGGCGGCCGACTTGCAGGATGAGTAACTGCGCTTTGGTGATCTCGCTGATCATCCAGGCAAGTTTTTCCTGCACCAGTTGATGCGAGGCGATGGGCTGATCGCGGAACTGCTTTCGCAGCAATGAATACTGCAGCGCGCAGTCGTAACACGCCATCGCCGCGCCAACCGCGCCCCACGCGATGCCGTAGCGGGCCTGGTTCAGGCACATCAGCGGAGACTTCAATCCGCCCGAACCCGCCAAAAGATTCGATTCGGGGATGCGCACATCCTGCAGCGACAAGCCTGACGTCACCGACGCGCGCAGCGACCACTTGCCGTGAATGTCATCGGCCTTGAAGCCGGGACGGTCGGTTTCGACGAGGAAGCCGCGAACCTTGTTATCTTCATCTTCCACCTTGGCCCAGATCACGGCCACATCGGCGATGGTACCGGATGTGATCCACATCTTCTCGCCGTTCAGCACATATTCTTTTCCGACTTTTTTCGCGCGCGTTCTCATGCCGCCGGGATTCGATCCGAAGTCGGGCTCGGTCAATCCGAAGCAGCCCAGCTTTTCGCCTTTCTGCATCGCGGGCAGCCAGGTATTTTTTTGATCGTCCGATCCAAAGGTGTAAATCGGATACATCACCAGCGCCGATTGCACGCTGACAAATGACCGCACGCCGGAATCTCCGCGTTCGAGTTCCTGCGTGACCAAGCCGTATTCGACATTGGACATGCCGGCGCATCCATATCCGTTCAATGACGCGCCGAAGAATCCGAGGTCGGCCATCGGCTTTACCAGTTCGCGCGGGAAGCGGCCGGCGCGGTTGCACTCCTCGATGATCGGGATGAGATTGTCTTCGATGAACTGGCGCGCCGTGTCGCGCACGAGGCGTTCGTCGTCGTTGAGCAAGGTGTCTAATTCGATGAAATCTACACCGCGGAATTTGATGGCCGGCACTGTCTCACCCCACTATCTATCTGGAAACTATTCAAACTAGCAGAGGGGAGGGAAGTCAGCAATGCGAGATCGAAGTGAAGTACGCCTCTAACTTAATTAATTAGATTTTGTCATCCCGAACGAAGTGAGGGATATGCATTTTGCGGCGAGCTACAGATCCCTCACTTCGTTCGGGATGACAATTCTGAAAAGGGGGCAGCTCACAGCTTTAGGGAAAGCTTCGGAATCCAGCGCGGCACCGACGCGCGATAGCGGTCGTATTCTTCCCCAAACTGTTTGTGCAGCGTCGGCTCTTCATAAAAGACGACGAACAAGTGGGCAACGAGCAGCATGCAGACCATGTAAATCGCGATGTGCCGGGAATGGAACAACCAGGCTTGCCCTCCGATGGCGAGCGCGACGCCGAGGTACATCGGGTTGCGCACATAGCGATGCAGACCTTTGACGACGAGGATTTTGGTGGGCGCAATCGGCGCCGGCGTTCCGCCGCCTAGCAGCGCGAAGCCCCAGAAAGCGGTGTGAAGGTAGATCGCAATCCCGATGGCGATGACGGCGATCGCCAGCCATTCTTCCGGGCCGGTCATTGGAACTGGCGCCGCATTCTGCCTTAATCGCCACGGCACATAGCCGGCCACAGTCCCGGGCACGAACACAGTGAAAACCAGCGTTTTGGCGACTGCGGGGATGTTGGCGCGCTCCATCTGTATGTTGCTCGGGATTATCGTTATATATCAGTATCCCTAGATATCATTATCTTTGTCGCTATCTTTGTCCGACCGTGTCCTCCGGCGAATAGAGTCTTCGGTGCATGGGGCGAAGTCGGCAACCGAAAGAATCGCCTTCTCTAATCTTTTTTAATTAGAGACAGTGATTCCCCCCAACGCTAATATGTCGCCACCTGTGGGCAGCATGCTCTCATGAGAGGGAGCGTGCGAGAATTCCGTTGTTCGCCAGACTTGCTATGAATCGAACCCTATCTCTGCTGATCGGCTTCCTGGTTGTGTCCGCGATCTACCTCTATGCGTTTCCGCAGGCGAATGTGTTGTATGCGGGAGTGGTATTGGTGCACGCACTGGCCGGCGTGGTGGCTTCGGTCTGGTTGCTGGTCTGGCTGATGCGCTCTTCACTCGTGTCTTCATCTTTATCTTTGCGCCAGGGTGAATGGCTGGTCCGCATCGGGATGATTCTCCTGTTCCTCGGAGCGATCCCAGGATTGGTTCTGATTTACACCGGCGCGCTGCGCACGGAATGGAATTTAGTCTATTTCCACATTGTCGCGAGTTTTCTCGGCGCGGGCCTGATCGCCGCTGCGAAATTGGGCGCGCGCGGGTGGCTGCCCCGTCATGCGGCCGTTCGGGTTGTCGCAGTATTGGCGCTGCTGGCGGCGATGGCGCCGGTTGCGCGCTACCTCCGCGAAACCCGCTGGACCCAGCACGGACGCATTCAGAATCCGACCCTGCCGCCGCTCACCATGAATGGCGAAGGCGATGGCCCGAACGGCCCGTTTTTTCCCAGCTCCGCGCAGGTGTATGGCGGAGAGAAAATTCCCAGCCAGTTCTTTATGGAATCGGATTCCTGCAAGCGTTGTCACGCCGATATCTACAACCAGTGGAACAGTTCGGCGCATCATTTTTCGTCGTTCAACAATCAGTGGTATCGCAAGTCGGTCGAGTACATGCAGGATACGATTGGCACGAAACCTTCCAAATGGTGCGGCGGGTGCCACGATCCGGCTGTGCTCTACGCCGGGAAAATGGATACGCCGATCAAGCAGTTCGTGCACGCGCCCGAAGCGCAGGCTGGACTGGGCTGCATGATGTGCCACTCCATCGCCGACGTAAAAAGCACGATGGGACAGGGCGATTTCTATCTTGAGTATCCCAAGCTGCATGAGCTTGCTGCCAGCAAGAATCCGGTGGTTCGTACTCTGCACGACTTTCTGATCAAGCTGAATCCGGAGCCGCATCGCCGCGTCTTTCTCAAGCCGTTCATGAGGCAGCAGACGGCACAGTTCTGCTCCTCCTGCCACAAAGTACATCTCGACGTGCCAGTTAATAGTTACCGCTGGGTTCGCGGGTTCAATGAATACGACAACTGGCAGGCGAGCGGCGTTTCGGGTGAGGGCGCGCGTTCGTTCTACTATCCGCCGAAGCCGCAGCAGTGCGCTGATTGCCATATGCCGCTCGAACCCTCGAATGACATGGGCAACGTCGCCGGTAAAGTGCACTCGCATCGTTTCCCCGGAGCCAACACCGCTTTGCCGACGGCCAACGATGACGCCGCGCAGTTGAAGGCCACCGAAGATTTCCTGACCAGCGGCGCGCTCACGGTAGACATTTTCGCGCTCTCGCCGGCCAGCGCGCCATTAAAAACCGGGGCGGTTGCCGAACATGAACTCGCAACCACCTTCGCCGTGGGAGAAGAAGCGGAAGCTAAGATCATGCCGGGCACGGGTTCAAACGTCGAGGCGGCGCCGGTCACGGCTCCTCTTAATCGTGTGCAGCCCGCCATCCGTCGCGGCGACACGGTCCGCGTCGATGTCGTAGTTCGCACCAAGCGCATCGGACATTTCTTCCCCGGGGGCACGGTCGATGCTTACGACACCTGGCTCGAACTCAAAGGTGTGGACGACAAGGGCCAGACAATCTTCTGGAGCGGCATGGTCGAGGATAACGGTAAGGGTCCGGTCGAAAAGGGCGCGCACTTCTATCGTTCTCTCCAGATTGACGGGCACGGCAATCCCATCAACAAGCGCAACGCGTGGGCCACACGCGCGGTTGTGTACGTACGGCTGATTCCGCCGGGCGCCGCCGATACGGTGCACTTCCGCATGAAAGTCCCCGAGAAAACCGGCAGCAAGATTACTTTGACCGCGCGGCTCTGTTATCGCAAGTTTTCCTGGTTTACCACGCAGTTCGCATTTGCCGGCGAACGTGTCCACGAGGGCAACAGCCCATTGAAAGCCGAAGCCATCCCTGCCGAGATCACCCCGGACTACGACGATACAAAAATGGCATTCACCGCATCGCTCCATGGTGTCTCGGCAAAAGAGGAGAAGATTCCCGATCTCCCCATCGTCGCGATGGCGCAAAATGTAGTTGCGCTCGCCGTTTTGCCCGCGAACGCGCCCGCTCCGCCGCCCAAGATTCAACTGACGAAAGAAGACTGGCAGCGCTGGAACGATTACGGCATTGGTCTGCTGCTGCAAGGCGATCTGAAAGGCGCGCAGGCTGCTTTCGAAAAGGTGACCGAGGCCGATCCGCAGAATCCCGACGGCTGGGTGAACATCGGACGCGCCGCGCTCCAGGAGGGTGACGTTGGCCGCGCTCGCACCGTTCTCGACAAAGCGTTGGCGCTCAACCCAAAGCTGGCGCGCGCAAACTTCTTCTATGGATCGCTGATGAAGTCCACCGGAGACTATGATCAGGCCGCAGCGCGTTTCCAAATCGTGCTCGCGCAGTATCCGCATGATCGCGTGGCGCTTAACAATCTTGGGCGCGTGCTGTTTCTGCAGAGGAAGTATTCGGATGCGGTGAAAGTGCTGCAACAGGTGCTTGCTGTCGATCCCGAGGATTTGCAGGCGCACTACAACCTTATGCTTTGTTACAACGGACTTGGCGACGAAAAAATGTCTAAGGAGCACCAGGCGCGCTATTTGCGGTTCAAGGCGGATGAATCGGCGCAGGCGATCACCGGTCCGTACCGGCAACTCAATCCGGAAGACAATAACGAACGCCAGAGCATCCACGAGCACGTTTCAGTGCCGCTGCCGATCCTGAGCAACGCTCCAGTTAAACGCGCCAGCGTTACTACACGCCACGTCGGAACGGACTCATTCGTCCGCCCCGCTGGGCAAAGCCCGGCATCGGTCCGCGTCGCCACAACTCCCGGGGCCCAAAGATAATGCGCCCTCCCCATTCGACTTCTCTGCCTGCATTCCTCCGTGCCTCCGTGTCTCCGTGGTTGATCGCCTTGTCGTTAGTCGCACCCACCAAAGCCCAGACCATCACCTTCCGTGACATCACCGCCCAGGCCGGCATCCACTTCACCCACAACAACGGAGCCTTCGGGAAGAAGTGGCTTCCGGAAACCATGGGCCCTGGTTGCGCATTCATCGATTACGACAACGACGGCTTCCCCGACATTCTGCTGGTTAACGGCGAAGATTGGCCCGGGCATGCGTCTGTGCACAGAACGAATGGCGCATCCACGCTGCAGCTCTACCACAACAATCATGACGGCACTTTTACGGACGTGACGCGCAAGTCCGGACTCGGGATTTCGCTGTTCGGACTCGGCGTCGCCGTTGGCGACTATGACAACGACGGATTCGACGACATCTTTATTACTGCCGTCGGGCAGAGCCATCTGTTCCACAACAATGGCAATGGCACTTTCACGGACGTAACCAAGACCGCGGGGCTTTGGGGGCCGAATGAGTTTTCCACGAGCGCGGCGTGGGTCGATTATGACCGCGACGGCAAGCTGGATCTTGTCGTTGCCAACTATGTGCAGTGGTCCGAGCAGTCGGACTTGTATTGCACGCTGGATGGCTCGCACAAGTCCTATTGCACGCCCGAATCGTATAAGGGGACGTCGGCGCGCCTCTGGCATAACCTTGGCAACGGCAAGTTCGAAGACGTCACTCAGAAAGCGGGTCTATATGATCCGACGTCGAAGGGACTCGGCGTCGCCATTCTCGATTACAACAATGATGGATGGCCTGACATCCTGATCGCCAACGACACGCAGCCCAACAAGCTTTACCTGAATAGAAAGAACGGTACCTTCGAAGAGCGCGCTGTTTCGGCGGGCATCGCGTTCAGCGAAGATGGTGTCGCGCGCGCCGGAATGGGCGTCGATGCCGCGGATTATGACCGCTCGGGCAGCGCCAGCCTGATCATCACCAATTTTGCGAATCAGATGCTTTCGCTTTATCACAACGAGGGCAACGGCTTGTTCGTGGACGAAGCTCCGCGCTCGGAAGTTGGGCGCGCCACGCTGGTGACGCTGGGCTTCGGCTGTTTTTTCTTCGACTACGATAACGATGGCTGGCAGGATATTTTCGTTGCCGACGGCCACATCGAGGACGAGATCGAAACGGTGCAGAAGCGCGTCAGCTACGCCGAGCCGCCGCATTTGTTCCGCAATCTCGGCAACGGGAAATTTGACGAGGTTACGACTAAAGTCGGGAGCGGGTTTGCCGCTCCGAAAGTCGCGCGGGGCGCGGCTTACGCCGACATTAATAACGATGGCGCGCTCGACATCCTCGTTACGACCAATGGCGGCGCGCCGCATCTTTACCTCAACCAGGGCGGAACGAACCAGAGCCTGCGCATTAAACTGGTCGGGACAAAATCCAACCGCGATGGGATCGGCGCCGTCGTCCGGGTTAGCGCCGGAGCCGACAAGCAATGGCTTACCATGAAGACCGGCTCCAGTTATCTTTCGCAGAGCGAACTGGTGCTGACCTTTGGCATGGGCTCGAAGACCAAAGCCGACACGGCGGAAATCGACTGGCCCAGCGGACAGGTGGATAAACTCTCAAACATCGCGACGGGGCAGACTATTACCGTTCAGGAAGCTAAGGGCCAGATCGCGGCGCGGGCATATGGACAGAAGTAGCAATGTACGCATTGAGCAAAACTGTTCAAGCATTTTGTTTTCTTGTAATCCTGAGCGAGGCGAAGGACCTGCTGTCCGCCAGCCAAGAGCAGGTCCTTCGCTTTGCTCAGGATGACAATTTTGAAAGGCAGCATTGGCGCCGTTGTTATCACTAGTGAGCAGAGTCGTCCATTCCACTCTTTGCTACTCGGATAGAATCATCTCCGAACCCAAGATGACCAGGAAGCTCAGCATCGCCCTTGTCGGCGTCTTTTTTCTGGCGCTGCTGGCTGCGAACGGTCGCGCCACGAATCCCCAGGAAGCGGCGCGCCTCAACAACATCGGCGTCGCCTACATGAATCAGCAGCTTTTTGAAAAAGCGCTGAAGAATTTCGAAGAAGCGGCGGCGGATGACCCGGCGATGGAGGTGATCGCGGTCAATCGCGGAGTGGCGCTGCTCAACCTCCAACGCCTGGACGAAGCGAAAGCGCTGTTGGAAAAGGCCGTTAAAGACAATCCCAAAGATGCTCATGCCTGGTACAACCTCGGCCTCTATTACAAGAACTCGGCCGACGCTAGCGCTGCTGTCGACGCGTTTCGCCATGTTACTGAAATCGATCCGAGCGATGCCGACACCTGGTACTTCGTCGGATCGACCTACGCGCAACTCAAGCAATTTCCGGAGGCGATCGCTGCGTTCGAGCATGCGTTAAAGATCGATCCGCTGCACGCCTCGGCGCAGTTTGGGCTGGCGCGAGCCTACCAGCAGTCCAGGCAGGGTGATCCAGCGCGCGAGGCGATGAAGAAATTCCAGTACATCACGCAGAACAAGCTGGGCGCGCCCATCAGTTTGGCCTATGGCGAGCAGGGGAAGTATTCACGCGCGGAGGAATCGCCGCTGGCGGTGGAGAGAGTGCCCCCGCAGATTCCGGTGCGGTTTGTGGACGTGACCTACCAGGCCGGGATAACGACAAAGGCAAATGCCAAAAGCAATGATCCTGACAAAGAGTTCCTGGCATCCCTGGGTTCCGGTGCATGTTTTCTTGACTACGACAGCGATGGCCGAATTGACGTACTGCTCACAGACGATGGTCCGGAGGGCGGACTGGCGCTGTTCCACAACGTCGGGGGAAAGTTTGAAGATGTCACAAACAAAGCCGGGCTCAATTCAACGATGCACGCGCTGGGATGCACAGTAGGCGATTACGACAACGACGGTTTCGCAGATATTGTGCTTACGGTGAACGGCCGAGTCGTGTTGCTGCACAACGAGAAGAACGGCACGTTTAGAG
>JBAVAA010000755.1:0-2340 GCA_049585515.1 Terriglobales bacterium
GTGGAAGTCGTAGGTTCAAATCCTACAGCGCCCACCATCTTTCTAAGATCCAGCCCGGAGACATGGGTTCAGAACATACCCAAGACATAGGTGACACTTCGGGCCGAACGGATTTTCCAGCGTTTCGAGCACTCGCGTCCCCAGATCGAAGTACCCAGATCATAATCCATAAAGCTGACCAGCCAGACGTCGTCCGCTTCCAATACCCCGTAGTAGGCTTCCAACAGGCGACCCACCCGCTCGCCAGATTCCGCGTAGGTAAATCGGGGGACGGAAGCAGACTTGTCGCGGCGGTGGTTCTCGCGGGGTACTGCACACGTCGGTCTGCTTTTCCCCGGGAACGAGGGCCTTATTCCCTATATGGGGTTGCTGGCGCTCATGCCAGCCATGGGTCCGTGCCCGGCAGTCGCTGCTGAAACGCTGCTGGCCGCGGCACAGCCGCTACGAAGCCTGACGCGGCGGTCCCAATTTGTGATGCAGTGAGCGAATCTCGAGGGTATAAGACTGACCGTCAGAAGACGTTGATGAGCCGTTATGCCCGATTTGTCCCCCAGTTCACGTCTGCATCAGCAAAAGGCTTGCCGTTAGAGAACGGGGGTCACTTCTTTGGGTCTGAGTTATGATCGCCGCCCTCCGCATCCTGAATCCGCAAGGCTGTCCTTCGATGCTGAGCTTCGTCGTGCTCTAGACGAGTTGCGATCTCTAGTTGGCTGTCGGCTTCTTCCTTGCGTCCTACGCGAACAAACGTCAGGCCGAGGTAGTAATGGGCTTCGTGCAATGAATCGTCACTGGCTATTGCGCGTTGCAGCAAATCGATCGCGTCAGAGTAACGCTTTTGTTCGAAAGCCACTCTACCCAGGGCCGAAAGAGCTCCGGCATATTTCGAGTCACGGGTTAGTACCTGGCGGAAATTGGCAGCCGCCTCGTCGAGGTCTTTCATATTGAGTTCGATAAGCCCGAGACGGAAATAGGATTCCGTCTGCTCCGGAGCCAGCACGATCGATCGCTCAAATTGTTCTCGCGCCTCCTGCGTGCTCTCCAGAGCTGCGAGAGTCATTCCCAGAGCACAATGACCGGATGCATCGTCGGGGCGCGCTTCGACGTAACGGGCGAACTGCTGACGCGCGTCCTCGAATTTCCATTCCCCAAGAAACGCCCTTCCCAGGCTATAGAGAGCTACTGGATCGTTCTGCCGCAGCTTCAATGTTTGTTGGAACGCTGCGATCGCGTCGTGCCACAGCGATAGTTGCAGCGCCATCGCTCCGAATTCGAATTGAACATCGGGATTGTCGGGCGCGTAGTTACGGGCCTCTCGCAGCAAGGCCAGGGCGCCTCCCGAATCGCCGGCTGCAGCGGCACTCTGGCTTTGGTCCCGTAAAATGTGGACGAGCGCGTCCGAGGCATCCGTGCGAGCAGGATCTATTCGCAACGCTTCGCGCAATTGCGGGACGGAGTCGTCCGCGCGACCTTTCTGAAGGTAGAGCAGTCCAAGGTGCGCATGGGCAGGGGCGAAGTCCGCCTTTTTCCGAACAGCGCGGCGGAAAAGCTTTTCTGCCTCCCCGTCACGATGTTGAAGGACTCGGACGACCCCTAACAAATCGAGGGCGCGATAATCGTCAGGGGCAGTCCGCAGAACGGTCTGCAGATCGGTTTCAGCCCGAGTGAGTTGCCCCGCAGTCATGGCCTGAGCCGCATCCTGCAGCAAGGACATTGTCGAACTCGGCGGGGAAACCTGAGCTACTGGCGTCAGGCTCGAAAGCAGTAGCATACCGCCACAGAGGAGTTTGTTTCGCGCGCTATTTCGTACGCCGGTTCGCAATCTGAAATGCTGCCTTTGATCTATTTTAGCGGTTCGGTGATGGTCACGATGCGATCCGGTTTCTGATCCCGCAAAATCTGGCGAATGCCGCTTGGCCAATGGATTTCGATCTCTCGGATGGCATCAGCCGTACCCAACCCGAAGTGCAATCGCTTGTCGCTGGAGGATTGGTAGCTGCTGCTGGTAGTCACTGTGGCAAATTGATCGCCGAGAGTAGTGCTGACTCTTACCTGCGCTCCAATCGCATCGCGGTTGCTCCTCACGCCCACCAGATTGAGCGTAATCCAGTGATTCGGTGTGTCTGTTTGATTCAGCAGCACCCATGCTGGGCCATCGTTGGATGTGACGACCGCATCCAGTTTGCCGTCGTTGTTGATGTCCCCGACGGCCAACCCCCGCGCCACCCAATTCTGATGGAACACATCACCGGAGGCCGCTGAAACGTCCACGAACTTCTTGCCCTGTTCATTTCGCAACAAAAGAGGTGGTTCGCGGTAACGCACATTCGGATCGTACATCTC
>JBAVAA010000756.1:0-2424 GCA_049585515.1 Terriglobales bacterium
CAGTTGTCCCGCCGCTTCCACATCGCGCTCGAATCGGCCCAAAACTGCCGGTCCACAAACTTCTTGCTCAGCAGAAGTCCGTAGTCGTCTCCCGTCTGGTTCTTCATGGCATGAATGAACTGGCCCAGTTCTTCGCCGAACTCGACATAGCCGGTCACGCCGCCGTGCGAATCGTAAAACGGCCGCAGGATTCTGACCGCAAAACCGGCCTTGGCCAGCTCGTTGCCCGCCACTACGGCGTGGGTGCGCGCAACTTCGCGATCCATGAAGCGATTCAAATGGTCTCCGAATTTCGGCGGATTGTGCAGTCGAAGGAATACACTCATATCCGGCTCGGGAGTGTGAAACATCCAATTGGTAATACCTTGGCCCTTCAGTTTCGAATACAGCGGCGCCGTCAGTTCGAGCAAACGGCTGCGGTCTTTGGCCGCAAAAGCATCGCGAACCTGCGGGTTCATGATCAGCGTCTCGCTCACCGCCGTCATTTTGCTGATCTCACGGCTCTCCAGAATCGTGAACAACCTTTGCGCGCCGCTCACCGACTCTGCCGCCAGCACCTGCGAGTTGCGTTCGAAACCGTAATGCATCAGCGCCAGGATGCCGCCAACTCCCGCAACAAGGCACGTGACCAACGCGGCCAGAATTTTGGTTCGGATTGAATTCCATTTCATACCAAAACTCCTCACAGGTTGATGTTCAGCACTTCCTTCGCGGCCAGCTTGAGTTTCGCGAGGCCGGCGGGATCGTCCGGGGTCGTGGGCGTAATAAACGAGAGCAGTTTGCCCGAGCGAAGAGAGATTTTGCCTTTCACATCCATCGCGTCCAGCCCGGAAGCCTTAATCTTTTCTTCAATCAGAATTCTCAGATCGTAAAGTTGGCTCACAAGACAGACTCCTCCAACTCGTCACCCCTCCTCGCAGGCACCGCGAAGAACGGTTCGTCTAGTATCTGATCGGCATTTTCTGACTGAACTACAGCCACCGGCAGTGACTTTAGGGCATCGCAGCGGCGTGATCGCTGATGGCTGAAAGCTGAAGGCTGGTCCAAACGTCCATCAAAGAGTCGGCCTCGCGGATTGCTATACTAAACACGCCTGTTCTCCCCATGACCGACCTGCTCTCGTCCATCTCGCACCATGGCTACCTGTTTCTGGCCCTGATCTGCTGCGCGGAGGCCATCGGTCTTCCCCTCCCCGCCGCGCTCGCCATCCTGACCGCTGGCGCAGTCGCCGCCTTTGGAGACCTGCATCTCTACCTGGTGTTCGGCATAGGCGTACTGGCAATGATGGTCGGCGATATCTTTCTCTATCTCATGGGCAGAGTCAGCGGATGGGCCTTGCTTGGTCTTCTCTGCCGTCTCTCTGCGAATCCAGAAACCTGCATTCTGCGTTCCGCAGAATATTTTTACCGCCGCGGCAAACAGACCCTGCTTTTTGCCAAATTCATTCCCGGCATCAACACTATGTCGCCGCCGCTCGCTGGCAGCATGAAAATGCGGCTGGGAGATTTTCTGCAATTCGACGCTATCGGAGCGGCTTTGTACGTAGGTGCGTACGCCCTGGCCGGATATCTCTTCAGCGACGCGCTCCGCGCCATCACCCGCGGTCTGCGCTCCGCCGGCTTCGCCGCCGAGGTCATCTTCGGCATCGGACTGGGCGCCTACATCGTCTATCGCATCTGGGTCTATCGCAAATACCGCTTGCTCGACGTGATTCCGCGCGTACCCGCCGACGAGATTGCCAAACGGCTGGCCTCCGACGCCGCGCGCAATATCCTGATCGCCGATGTCCGCAGCCACGGCTACTACGACGCCGATTCCGAACGCATCGCGGGATCGATCCGTATTGAACCCAACAATCTGATCGAAGAAATCAAAAACCTGCCCAAGGACCGGGAGATTTATCTCTACTGCACTTGACAGCGCGAAGCCACCAGCGCCCGTGTGGCGCGCCAATTACAGGATCTGGGATTCAAAGTATTCGTAATCTCCGGCGGTCTCCGCGCCTGGCGCAAAGCCGGAAACCCAGTAGAACGGGTTCCCAAAGATGACCTCGTAAAGCTGCCAATGTTCAATTAAAACTCCGGTCAGTTACGACTCCACTTCGCATCAGGGTATCGCTTTAGCGATACCAAGTCCTCTAGACTTCGGTTCGTATCAGGGTATCGCTTTAGCGATACCAAGTCCTCAGGAATCAAATGCCCCTTTAGGGGCTGAGGTGTGACCCCAGTCCTTGGCAGACTCCCCCCACTTTGCTATCGTGCCCACATGGGCCGAACTCCCGCTTTTTGCGGAGTAATTCTAGCGGCAGGAGAATCCTCACGCATGGGCCGCGACAAGGCGCTCCTCCCCTGGCCGCCCCAACCCGCAGGTTCGACAATCACCACCGATACGTTCCTCTCCGCCGCCATCCATCTCTTCTTCTCC
>JBAVAA010000757.1:0-8512 GCA_049585515.1 Terriglobales bacterium
GAAAACTGACGCGCTCAAACTGCAGTGTCATCAGCTCGGCTATCGGCTCCGGATCAGCCGGCTTGGGGTCGCGAGGAGCGTCGAGGATTTGCTGAAAATTCTGCAGCGAGACTTCTGTCTCACGATAGACATTGATGACGTTGCCCAACTCCTGCAGCGGGCCGAAGATAAAGAAAGAATAAATCCAGAGGGAGAAAAACTGCCCGATCGTGATCTCCTGGCGAAAGATCAGATAAAGCATCAAGAATAAAATGCTGGTGCGAAGCGCGTTGACTGCCGTTCCCTGAATAAAGCTCAGGCTGCGCAGGTACTTAACCTTTTTCAGTTCGAGTTTCAGAATTTTTCCGGTAATCCCGTTCAGCCGCCCTACTTCCTGCTGCGCCAGGCCAAGGCTTTTTACCAACTCGATGTTGCGCAGCGACTCCGTAGTCGAACCCGCCAGAGCCGTAGTCTCCGCGACAATCGTCTTTTGCATCTTCTTGATGCGCTTGCTCAGCACCGAGCTGATCACTCCCAGCAGCGGAACCGTCAGCAGAAATACCGGCGCAATCGACCAGTGCACACGAAAGGCATAGATCATCACAAAAACGATGCCGACGAAAGAAATGAAAATCACATTGATGGCGGCGGTAATGAAGCGCTCGACATCGCTGCGGACTTTTTGTAGCTTGCCCAGAGTCTCGCCGCTGCGCTGGTCCTCAAACACCTGATAGGGCAAATCGAGAGAATGAGCGATTCCGTCGGAATACATTTTCGCGCCCAGCCGCTGCACGATCACATTGACGAAGTAATCCTGAAAGTTCTTGGCCACTCGCGACACAAACGCCACTCCCACCGCGGCCAGCAGCAAGAGCCCGGCGCCGCGCACAAATTGGGCCTGGGTGTACTGGTGATACTTAGTGGCATAGCTATCGATCACATGACGAAATATCAGCGGATCGAGCAGCGAAAAGATCTGGTTGGTGGCGGCCAGCAAAAGCGCCATCACAAAAAGGTTCCAGTATTGTTTGGAATATTGGTAAAGAAGATTCATAGGCTTCGACGCGCGGGGATTGGGGATAAAGGCGCGAGCAATGTAATTTAGATGGTACGTCCGCGTTTTCGATTCAGGAAAGGCACTCGGGGCGCAATCTTCGACGGCGTCTCAAGCCGCGCCGGTGTTGGCGAGCGCTTCCACCGCTTCCCACGTCGTGCCAAAGGTCATGAAGAAATCGTTGACCTTGGTAATTTCCATGATTTTGCGCACTCGCGGCTTCAGACCGGTCAGTACCAGGTATCGTCCGGTTTTCTGATGCGACACGTACACGGCCACCAACGACCCTAATCCCACCGAATCGATGTAGGGGACGTCCGACAAATCCAGAATCATCGTTTCTGCGTTTTCATGGTGCACCGCGCGTTCGAACTGGGCAGCTGTCTCCATGGTGATCGGCCCGCGCAACAGAAGAATCCGCTGATCGTCCGCCACTCCCTCATACCGCTCGACCGTCAGTTCCTGCAGTCCCATGGCAGCCCGATTGTAGGGTACGCCGCTCCGCCTGTCACCTGCTACAAGTACAATTTTCGTCCCTCCGGCTAAGGCGCTTTACTGCGGCTTCTTATCGTCCCCATGATTTGCGTCCTCATGGTTCTCATAGATCGAGTACTGCCCGCCGGGATGTTTCAGCTTTACCGTAATCTCCATCTCTGCTTTGTTGATCTCGTAGTCTTCCCCGAAAGTCTGGAAATGCGGCGCCAGCACCTGCACGCGCAGGGGACCATAGGGTATCCCGTCAATGTTCGTCCGCCCCTCTGCGTCCGTCTTCAGTTCCATTTCTCCCTTCGACTGCTTTCCCTTGCGCTGCATCGGATGCAGTACCACCTCGGCATTTCTCACCGGCTTTCCGTCGGAGTCGCGTACCACTACAAACTGCAAATTCGACGTCGGGCCCGTATCGTCCTGAGCGCAAGCCAACCCAACCATAGCGAACACTACGATCATCGGTGCCATCGACATCAGAATGTTTCTTTTCATATCGCCTCGTTCGAACCATCACCCTCGCACGCACCGCTAATCGCTCTGATTACTGCGGCTTCTGCTCTGGCGGCTTCTTATCGTCGGCCTTCTTCGCGTCGCCGTGATCTTCATACGAGGAGTACTGACCCCCCGGACGTTTCAGCTTCACTGTGATCTCCAGTTCGGGCTTGTTGATCTCGTAGTCTTCCCCAAAAGTCTGGAAGCCCTGCGCCAGCACCTGAACGCGCAGCGGACCATACGGGATGCCGTCGATGTTCGTCCTCCCCTCGTTGTCCGTCTTCAATTCCAGCCCACCCTTCGCCTGCTTTCCCTTCCGGTTCACCGGATGCAACACCACCGCCGCATTCCTTACCGGCTTGCCGTTATAATCTCGCACCACCACAAAGCGCAAATCCGACATCGGGCCTTCGTCGTCCTGTGCCGCCGCCAACGAGGAAGAGGCCAGCCCGAGCACGATGATTGCCCCACAGATGATTGCCCCACAAATGATCCGCAGGTTCATAGTGGTTCATTGTAGAACACCAGTTTCATGGGCAACCGAAGGGTTGTGATGGAGCGAGCAATTCCAGACTGGCGCCTACTTCGATACGGACCTGATGACCTCGGTAACCCCTGTTCTGACAAGGGTTTCGGAGGGCCAGACCCGCCCTGCGTGATAAGATTTCTATGTGGTGTCCCCGCGCGGCCCCATGGATCGCAAGCATTCTCCTGTCTTCGTGATGGGTTGCCACCGCTCTGGGACCAACCTGCTCTATGACATGTTGTTGTCGTCCGGTGGTTTTGCCGTCTATCGGGGTCTTTTGCCGGTTTACGAGGTTCTGATTCCCCGCTTCGGTTCCCTGGCAAGCCGGTCGAATCGCGAAAATCTCCTCGAAAACTGGCTTCGCAGCAAAGGTTTCCGGCGCACCGGGCTCGACGCCGAGCAGTTATCGTCGCGCATTCTGAATGAATGCCGAAACGGCGGAGACTTCATCCGCATCGTGATGGATTCGGTCGCCCAGAGCCAGAACGCGCAGCGCTGGGCGGTATATGATCCCGACAATGTCACGCACATCGAGCGCCTGAAGCGCGACGTACCAGACGCGCTGTTTGTTCACATCATCCGCGATGGGCGCGACATCGCGCTCTCGCTCAAGAAGATGGGAGGCTTCACTCCCCTTCCTGGGGATCGCGGCCAAACCAACAGCCTGGTGGCGACCGCGCTCTATTGGGAGTGGATGGTTCGTCAGGGCCGCGCTCAGGGACGCAATTTCCTTGCCGATTACATCGAGATCCGCTACGAGGACCTGATCACCAATCCGCACGAAACCCTCGGCAAACTGGGCGACTTCATCGATCACGACCTGGACTATGATCGGATTCAGCGTGCCGGCTTAGGTCGGTTGTCGGAGACGAACTCCTCATTTCGCGAGGAAGAAGCAAAGGAAAGAACCAACCCGCTCGGGCGCTGGAGAGAACGCCTGGCGCATACCGATGTCGCCGCGATCGAGGCCACCGTGGGCGATTGCCTAGAAGAAAACGGCTACGAGCTCTCGCTGCCCGCTCCGGAGCGCCGCCGGACTTTGCGCCAGTCTTGGATGCGTGGATTGTATCCCGCCTATCTCGCCAGCAAAGGATGGCTCAAGTTGCATACCCCGGCCGGGCGGCTGGTCAACCTGTCCGCGCTCGAACTCGAAGATGAACCGTTGGCCGTGGCGGCGTCGGTCCGGTCCTGAGAATCGTTATGAATGCGGCCCGCACAACTCCGGCGAGCAGAGCCACAGTCGCTGAGAAAACCGGCGCCAACGGCCTCGCCGAAAATCCAGCATCAGGCCCGCCGGATGCTCGGGGCGCTCGAAGCATTCGTTCCAAGGCTCCGGTCTTCGTGCTGGGCTGCGGACGCTCGGGGACCAAATTTCTCTACCACACGCTACTTTCCGCTGGAGGGTTCGCCGTCTATCACTCGGAGAGCAATGCCTTCAACCTGCTCGGCCTGCGCTTCGGAAACCTCGCCAGCCGCCACAACCGCCGCCGTCTGCTCGACGAGTACTACACCAGCAAGCTGTTCCATCGCACCGGACTCGAGCCCAAGGACATCGATGAACGGGTAATGGAAAGTTGCCGCAATGCCGGCGATTTCCTGCGCATCGTGATGGAAGCCATCGGCCGTAAGCAAGGGGTTGAGCGCTGGGCGGAATCCACGCCGCTGCACCTGCTCTATCTTCCCTTGATCAAGCAGGTGATTCCCGACGCGCTCGTCGTCCACATTATTCGCGACGGCCGCGACGTCACGGCTTCGCTGCACCGGATCGGCTGGATCCGTCCGCTGCCCTGGGACCGCGCCCGCGCCCACGTTCCGCCCGCCATCTTCTGGCGCTGGATCGTCAGCAAAGGAAGGCGCTTTGGACAGGCGATGGGCGGCGATTACATGGAAGTCCATTACGAGGATCTGGTGCAGAATCCGCGCGAAACGCTGGCGCACATTGGCGAGTTCATCGCCCACGATCTGGACTACGACCGCATTCAGCAGGTCGCTTTGGGATCGGTGCACAATCCGAATTCATCGTTTCGCGGCGACGGCAAGGAAGCGGAAGCCGGCACCATTGGACGGTGGAAACGCATGTTCACGCCTGCGCAGATTCGCGACGTGGAGGGAAGCCTCGGCAACCTGCTAGTCGATACCGGTTACGCCCTCGAAACACCTCCGGCGGAGCGTCACCCATCCTGGTCTGTACGTTTCATGAACTTTCTGTATCCCTTGTACTTCGACCTGAAAGTCTGGCTGAAGTCGCATACTCCGCTTGCCCGCTTTGCCGACAAGACGCGGATGGGTATCGGCGAGTCCGACGACCAGCCCGCTTCCTAGTAAGATGTGGTCTTGCTCGTCCAGCCGGGCGAGGACGCCCGGCGCTCCATTGGCGCTACCTCAACCGATGAATGCGATTTCCCTAACCTGGCAACCCGCAGGCGCGTTTCACCATGTAGGCTTCGTCGTTGGCTCGATTGCGAATTCCGTGCAGGGTTTCGCCAGCGCATTGCAGGCGGATTGGGACGAGCAGGTCTTTCACGATCCAAATCAGGGCGTTCGCGTAACGTTCCTGAAGAGCCGCTGCATGGGCGATCCGCTCTGGGAACTGGTCGAACCGTCGAGCGAACAATCACCGGTACAATCTTTCGCCACCAAGGGCGGCGGGCTGCACCACGTTTGCTATCTTGTAGGCAGTCTGGAGCAGGCGCTCACCGACGCGCGCTCGCGAGGGGCATTGATCGCTCGGCCGCCGATGCCAGCGGTAGCATTTGGTGGCCGGCGTATCGCCTGGATTTACACCCGGGAACACCTGATGATCGAATACCTGGAACGCTGACTTATTTCTTGTTTCAATACATGACGCGATGTCGAATGCTGTGCCTGATGTGATGTCCGATTCCACCTCTAATTCGACGCCTGCCTTGACTTCCGCCGAGCGCGACCCGTCAAATCTTCGGACGCAGGTCGACACCCTGATCGCCCAAGGTGCTTTCGACTTCGCCGCGCGGCGACTGACAGAGTTATGGCGGCGCGAGCCCGCATCGGCGACAGCGAGTTTCGTAGTTTCGCGGCTGGACAGGCTGCGCGACAAGACTCGCGACCAGAAGCACGATCCTCTCGCTCTTACAAAATTCAAGCTGGCAATTCTGCGCTCGTTCACGGTCGAACCCATCGTGCCGCTGCTGCGGGCGGAAGCGTTCGCCTATGGAATCGATCTCGAAGTCCATGTTGGCGATTTCAATCTCTATGTGCAGGAAATGCTCGAAGCGCAAAGTGCTCTCTACCAGTTTGCGCCGGACGCGGTTGTGCTGGCGATCCGCACTGACCAGGCTGCGCCCGAATTGTGGCGCGACTTTGCCGATCTAACGCCCCAAGCGGCGCAACAGGCCACAGGGACCGCGATTAGCCGCTATGAGCAGTGCATCGGCGCATTCCGAAAGCACAGTCAGGCGTCGCTGATTATTCATTCGCTGGAGATCCCGTGCTCCCCAAGTCTCGGCGTTCTCGACGACCAATCCGAGGCAGGAGAGTCCGGCCTCATCCGGAAAATTAACAGTGAACTCCGGCGCATTGCCGCAGAATTCCCCGGAGTCTACATTCTCGACTACGACGGGCTGATAGCACGCCATGGCAGGGCGCATTGGCACGACGAGCGCAAATGGCTGACGGCGCGCCTTCCCGTTGCAGCCAGCTATCTTCTTCCGATGGCTCGCGAGTGGGTGCGTTTTATCGCGCCCCTCAGCGGCCGCACGGCGAAGGTCCTGGTCGTCGACCTCGATAACACGATGTGGGGCGGCGTGATCGGCGAAGACGGCATGGCTGGCATTCAAGTGGGGACTGAATATCCGGGCGCGGCATATCAAGCCTTGCAGCGTGCTCTGCTTGATCTGTCGCGCAAAGGAATTTTGCTGGCCGTATGCAGCAAGAACAATTTCGATGATGCCATGGAGGCGCTGGAGAGGCATCCCGGAATGTTGTTGCGCGCGAAACACTTTGCGGCGCTCCGCATTAATTGGACTGACAAGCAACAGAATCTCCGTGAGATTGCGCAGGAATTAAATGTTGGCACCGACGCGCTGGCCTTTCTCGACGACAATCCGTTCGAGCGCGAACAGGTGCGCGCCGCGCTTCCCGAAGTTACAGTTATCGATTTACCGAAGAATCCGCTGGACTATGCCTCGGCTGTCAGAAGTTGTGCTGCGTTCGAACGGCTCACTCTTTCGTCGGAGGACCAGCAGCGTACCGAGATGTATGCCGCCCAGAAACACCGCGTAGGTGCCGAGCAGAACTTTCAATCGAAGGAAGATTTCTTTCGCTTCCTCGAGCAGGAAGCGGAACTTGAACCGGTATCGGACCTGACGCTGGCGCGGATTGCGCAACTCACGCAGAAAACCAACCAGTTCAATCTGACCACCCGGCGCTACTCCGAGGTGCAGATCGCGGAGATGGCCAAAAAGCCGGACTGGCACATTTTTTCGATTCGCGTGCGCGATCGTTTCGGCGACCACGGATTAGTCGGGGTCACAATCGCGCATGACATAGGCGAGCATTGCGAAATCGATACTTTTTTACTGAGCTGCCGCGTCATCGGACGAACGGTCGAAACCGCGCTCCTTGCGCATCTCGCCGAAAGCGCAGCCCGGCGCGGGCGCAAGCGGCTGGAGGGCTGGTTTTTGCCCACGAAGAAAAATGCTCCAGCGCGAGATTTCTACGAGCAGCACGGCTTCGAGTGGCAGGTGACGAACTGCGACGGTTCTCTCTGGACACTTGATCTGGAGAGTTCCACCCTGCGCTGCCCCGATTGGATGAAGCTGAAAGTGGGCGTCGGCAGCGCAACCACGAAATCGACCGCGGGAGGAAGGATTTGACAGCCAGTACGTTTGAGCAGGTGCGGGAGATCGCCAGCGACATCTTCGGAATCAAGATAGAGAAGATCACAGCACAATCTTCCCCGCAGACAATCGAAAATTGGGATTCCATGCAGCATCTGAATTTAATTCTCGCCATCGAGGAGAAGTTCGCCGTGCATTTCGAGCCCGAAGATATCGAGGAAATGAACAATATCGGCGCGGTGGCGGCGCTGGTGGAAAAACTACAGTCGGCAAACCGCTAGAGCGTTTGGGGCAGTCGTCTACCAGCAAATCCCCTCATACGTCCCGGCACCCTCAGGACGCCGCGTCTTGTCCAGGTGAATCAGGTCAATCACGATCTGTTCGGGGCGAAGATGCTTGGCAAGTTGATCCTTACTGGCCGACTTGTTTCCGAGAATCACAACTTCGGCCGTACGCAGCACGCTTTCGAGGTCGGCCGAGAGCACGGACCCAATATGCGGAATGACTTCTTCGATGTACTGGCGATTGGAGCCGGCTAAACGGCCAAGCGACACGTCCTCATCCCACACTCTGACTTCCAGACCCTCGCCCATGAGGCGCTTGATAAGTTGAACCTGCGGGCTCTCGCGCAAATCGTCGGTGCCCGCTTTGAAGCTCAAGCCAAGCTGCGCGATTTTCTTCTTGCCTGTACTCATCACCATTTCTACAGCGCGATCAACGTGCTCGGCGTTGCTCGGCATGAGCGACTCGAGCAATGGCAGCTTCAGGTCGAGTTCTTTGGCCTTATAAGTGATCGCTCGCAGATCTTTCGGGAGGCAGGAACCACCAAAGGCGAATCCCGGCGAAAGATACGCGGGAGAAATATTCAGCTTGGTGTCAGACGTGAAGATTTTAGTCACCGCATGCGCATCGACGCCAAGATGCTTGCACATGGTTCCCATTTCATTGGCAAAACCGACCTTCAGAGCGTGATAGCAGTTGGAAAAATACTTCACCATTTCAGCGACAGGAATCGTCGTCTCATAAAGAGTGCCCGGCGTGTCCTTATAAAGTTCGCGCAGGGGCGCGAGGTGGCGAGTGTCGCTCGCTCCGAGTATGGTATAGGGCGGATTCAGGAAATCCGCAACTGCGCTGCCCTCGCGCATAAACTCCGGG
>JBAVAA010000758.1:0-2413 GCA_049585515.1 Terriglobales bacterium
CAACCGGCGCACCGCCTGAAAAAGAACGGGCAGTTGCGCATCGCATTCACTGAACTCGTTCCGCCCGAAGGCGTTGAGCAGAAAGTTGTGACCACGCTCGAAGGCGTACAGGCCGGCAAGGATGCCAATGTAAAGCTGGATTCCGAAGGTGGAGCGGAAGCGACGACCTCGAAGTCGCGCTACCTGGGGACAGCGATGTCGCTCGGTTTAGCCATGATGGCGGCGAGTTCCGGCCAGGATCACGATGGAGATGGGGGAAGCAACAGCGGAGCCACCGGCGGGCTCGGCGGATTCAAGCTGGTCGGGATGGTAGTCGGTGCAGTCGCGCGTTCGCGCGCCTTCGGCACCACCATGGGAGCATACGGAGCTGCAGCCTCGATTTACACCCACTTCATTGCGCGGGGACGGGAAGTGATATTCCCGAAGAATACCGCCATGCAGATTGGGATCGGAACGCGCGCAGGATCGACGCCAGTCACAACGCGGGAGGACACACCGCCCGTAACATCCTCCGCATCGACTGCACTTGCTCACCCGGCCGCCTCGCTGCACGACTCGCTTCAGTAGGTCGTAAGCGAAAAGATGCGCGAGCGGCACGCCGAATCCCAACCTCTAATCCCAAACTCGGAAGTGCGGCCAAGCCTCCGCCAGCGGTTCCCTGAGTCCATGACAGATCAGGATGGTGTAGTGTTCCCAGCCCATCGTGTAGGGAAAAGCTATCTTCGGTCCCTCTTCGACATTCCGGCACCAGTGCTGAGCATCGTCGAGTTCCCAGTTCAGCATGATCAGACTCTCGCCAGTGTATTGCCGGAATCCCCAGTAGTAGTAATTCTGGTGAGCGCTGATCGATTTGGGCAGGCCGTAGCGCGGGCCAAAAAAATCAATCGCGCCCGCCGAGCCGTAATTGCCCGCGAGAATCGCGGTCTTGGCGCGTTCATCGGCTGGCATTTTGTTATAGACGTCGGCCACTCGCGCCACCATTTCCGGCCATCCGAATTCATCGGCGAAATGTTGCGGCAGTTCGCTGTCCATGTGCGTCTCGGTACGAGACACGCCCACACCCAACGCTCGCATGTAAGGAACAATCCGATCGGGCGGAAGAATGGGCAACACGATTGGAAACGCGATAATGCCCATGATCGCAAGAACAACAGGAAATGCGATCTTTATCCACCGCAGGCGCGCGTGCCCATCAAGGAACTTCTCCCAGCACACTCCGCCGGCAGCGAACAACATCGGGTAAATCGGAGCCAGGTAGTAATCCTTGCCGTGGAGCGAATTCATGATTACCAGGAACGCTAGATAGGTGAATCCGAGCACACGATAACGCTTGCCCTGGCGGTGAAATAAAACGAAGCCAAGACCGGAGATCCAGATCAGGGCGTTCAGCAAGAGCAAGGTCATGGCCTGTTGCTTCAAAAACGCCACCGGCGGCAGTTCCACGTTCTTATGAATCTTCCTTACGTTGGTCAGATCGACCCAGGTCGCGAAGTCGTGCCGGTATTGCCAGATGAGGTTCGGCAAACTCAAAAGCAGAATGACGCCTGCGGCAATCCAGAGCCACTTGCTGCGAAACCACCGGCGCTCCGGACTCGCCACCAGGCCAATCGCGAGACTGACCAGAAAAAATGCCGCCGAGTGTTTGTTTTCCAATCCCAGGCCGATCAGCAGGCCGCACCACACCAGCAGTTCCGGCTGATTGCGGTTCATCGCGCGCAGCAGGAAGTAGATGGCGCCCATCCAGAACAATGATTCGAATGGATTCATGGAAAAGCGCGATGCGTTGTTGACGATTACGGGAGCTACCAGCACCGCCAGGCAAGCCAGCAGCACCGCGAACCGCTTGCCGCCGAGTTCCCGCGCGATCAAGCCCGTGATCAGAATTTCCGCACCCAGTGCGAGAGCTGGCAACAGGCGAATCGCGTGCAGGGATTCGCCGAACAGCACGCGCCCCACGTATGCCATAAACGGCGCCATGGGCGCGAGGTCCACATACCCCCAGTCCAGGTGATGCGAAAGCGCGAGATAGTAAAGTTCGTCGCGGAAATATCCGTAGCGGCCATTGGTCGCCATCTGCAGCAGCACGGCGGCTGCCGCCAGCAGCCACGCCGGCGCCATGTCGTTCGACAACCATTTCCCGGAAAGCCGTTCTCCCGAGAACCGCCCTCCCGAAACCGACGACTGCTCTTGGAGATCGAAGGCTGTCATATTTGACTTGAGTCGCGATCGGCCGTGGTTCTGGGCCCCGAGCTTGATCGGACGGGCGAACCCAGCGCCCGTCACCATGTTATTTTTTAACAACGGACATGGACGCACCGCTCCCACCGGGTCCCGAATCGACTCCCCGCAATATATACGTTTTCGGACTAACCTCGCTCCTTAACGACACGGCCAGCGAGATGGCGTACTGGGT
>JBAVAA010000759.1:0-2158 GCA_049585515.1 Terriglobales bacterium
ATCGTTTTGCGCGGTACCGTTTCCAGGCTCGTGACCAGGTCTGCCACTGTTTTCCGGCCGTGGGTTTCCACCACTCCGATCACCACATCTTCGCCGCGGGTGTGCCGCCGGATCGCCTCGGTGAGCATGGTGTGGGTTTTGCCGACGCCGGGAGCATATCCAAGAAAGAGCTTGAACCTCCCGCCCTTCTTGGTGGGCGAACATTCCTCCAGCCACTGCTCGGGGGTCTTGGTCATCGCGCCTATTGTCGCTGAGACATGGAAAGGTTTCAAGGAAGGTCGGAGGTTCGAGGAAGGTGAGAGGTTAGAGGTCAGATTTGGAGAGGTGAGGAAGGTCAGAGGTGAGAGGTCAGATTGCAGAGGTAAGAATCCATTGTCCGCAGAGTCTTGGCGAACTGGTATTTTAACCTCAGCAATCTGACCTCTCACCTCTGACCCCAGACCCTGCTTTGTCATACAATCGCCTCGTGAAAGCCGTCGCTTGGTCCAGAACTGGATATCTGATCGCGGGGTTGTCGGTGGCTGGAATTACTCTCATCGGCTACCGCTGGCTCCATTTCAATCCGACCTCCATCGCGCTCGTTTTCCTGCTCGGCGTACTCGGCATCTCAGCCACCTGGGGATTGCGGCAAGCGGTTTTCATGTCGGCGATCGCCACCCTCGCTTTTAACTACTATTTTCTCCCTCCCATCCGCACGTTTACCGTCGCCGACCCGCAGAACTGGATAGCACTCTTCGCCTTTCTGGGCACGGCGTTGGCGGTCAGCCAACTGTCGGAACGCGCCAAGCGCGAGGCGCGATCGGCCATCGAGCGGCGGCGCGAACTGGAGCGGCTCTACGCCTTCAGTCAACTGCTGCTTTCAAGCGACAATCCAGCCGAACTGTTGAACCTGATTCCGCGCTACATAGTGGAATCATTCGGTATTCGATCGGCGGCAATTTCGCTATCCAGCCGCAACGACGTTTATCGGTCTGGTCCGACTATCGATGGTTTGGAATCGCGCGATCTCCAATTGACGTCCCTGCGCGGCGAACCGCGATTCGATTCTGTTAATCAATTGGGATTCATGCCACTCCGCATGGGCACGCGCGTGGTGGGCGCCATGGGCGTCGCCGGGTCTATGCTCTCCCGGCAAACTCTCGAGGCCATCGGCAGCTTGGTGGCCATATCCGTCGAGCGCGCGGGCGCCGTGGAAAAACTCAGCCGTGCCGAGGCTGCCCGGGAAAGTGAGCAACTTCGCTCCGTGCTGCTCGATTCGGTCACGCATGAGTTTCGCAGTCCGCTCACCGCCATCAAAGCATCGGTCACGTCGCTGCTCGGCAGCCCGAACCATTCTACGGAGGAGAGACAGGAACTGCTGACCATCATCAACGAGGAAAGCGATCGGCTGAACCGGCTCATCGGAGAAGCCGCCGAAATGGCGCAGTTAGACGCCAACAAGGTGGAATTTCGCTTCGTATCAGCGCCCGTCGGGCCGGTGATCGAGGAAGCGCTCGAGGAACTGAAGCAACTGCTGCTGCAGCATCCTGTGGAAGTGAGAATCCCCCCCGATCTGCCCAACGCTCGCATGGACCCCGCCCGCATCAAAGAAGTTCTGGTCCATCTGCTCGAGAATGCCGCCAAGTACTCACCCGCGGGCGCCCCGATCCGCATCACGGCGGAAGCCAGGGCCAGAGACCCGATGCTCACTATCAACATCGCCGATCGCGGACCCGGCATCGACGATTTCGAGCAGTCGCTCGTTTTCGAGAAATTCTATCGCGGACGAAACCAGCGCGTGCAGGTGCACGGAACCGGCATGGGACTGGCCATATGCAAAGCTATCGTGGAAGCCCACGGTGGCCGTCTAGGGGTAACCAGCCAGTTGGGACATGGGTCGGTTTTTTACTTTAACATGCCGGTAGGGTGACGGCGGAGATAGACAGCGTTCACAATCACGACTCGGCCCGATCATGATGATCACTCGCGGCGACCCTGGGGGCTTCTGCCTGCCGCTATGTCTTATGACATCGGACCGGACTCACAGCGGCCCCTCGCCATCGTCATAGTTGGTGGACGGGTTGTTGAGCGCTTCATCAGCATCGTCCTGCTACCCTCGTTGTGCGTCTTCTGGGTGTTTCAATGGGAGGGCCGAAGAGAAGGATGCGTGGCGTAAGAG
>JBAVAA010000760.1:0-6541 GCA_049585515.1 Terriglobales bacterium
CTTGTAAGCGATCGCCCAGCGCGGAGCCTTCCCGGTGAAGCCCAGTTCCCGCTGCCAGGCCGTGCGGTCGACCTTGATGACGATGCCGTCTATTTCATACGGCAGCGATTCGCGCTTGCCCTCCCAGCTTTGAATAAACTTCCAGACTTCGTCCAGATTTTTCACCAGCTTGCGATTCGGGTTGACCTTGAACCCCGCCAGCTCCATGGCCTCCATCGCTTTCGATTGGCGGTCGAAAAAAGTTTGGCCATCCTTCAACAGAAAGTAAGCGAAATAGTCCATGCGGCGCTGCGCGGTAATCGACGGTTCGAGCTGGCGCACGGTTCCCGCCGTGAAGTTGCGGGGATTCGCGAAAGTCGCCAATCCGTGGGCCGCGCGTTCTTCGTTCAACTTGCGGAAGGCCGCGAGCGGCATCAGCATTTCGCCGCGGACCTCAAAGTCGGCAGGGATTCCGGCCTTCCTCAACTTGTCTTTGGCGATCACCAGCGGGATCGAGCGGACCGTCCGCACATTCAAGGTCACATCCTCGCCCACGCTGCCATCGCCGCGGGTGATGCCGCGTTCAAGGCGCCCATCGCTATAGGCCAACGCCAGCGACATGCCATCGAGCTTCAGTTCGCACATGTATTCGAGGTCGGTGCGCCCGCTTAGCTCATGCACTCGCCGCTCCCAGTCGCGCAGCTCTTCTTCGGAGTAGGCATTGTCGAGCGAGAGCATCGGGGAGGAATGCTTCGCCTTGACGAATCCCTCGCGTGCCTTGCCGCCCACGCGCTGGGTCGGCGAGTCTGGCGTGATCAGTTCCGGATGTTCGGCTTCGAGCCGTTTGAGTTCGTTCATCAGCGCATCGAAGTCAGCGTCGGAAATTTCCGGATCGTCCAGCACGTAATAGCGATATTCGTGATGCCGGATTTTTTCGCGCAGGGCTTCGATTTTTTTATTGATCGGGGAACCGGGCATGACCGTGAAATTATAAAAGTTCTCAGTTGTCAGTTGTCAGTAAAAGCATGGATGCATGGACCCACACGGAAATCATGACGACGAATTGTCGAAGGTTTTCGAGAACTGATAACTGACAACTGAGAACGTGTATCTACTGCTTTTTCGCCTTCCGAACCCGTGCGCGCCCCAGCGTGCCCCGGCCGACGCTCGACGGAGGCTTGGGCATCCCTTCCAGCAATTCCTTGAGCACCGTTGCATTGTTGCGCTGCTCGTTTTGGGACGCGTACAGGAGGGTAACCCTGCGTTTGCCCCCGGCAAGACGATGCAGTTTTTCCACCGCCGAGGAACCCTCCGGGCTGGCTAGTTCCTTAAGATAGCGCTTCTGGAACATGCGCCATCCTTCAGGATTGGCATGGAACCACTTCCGTAACTCGTCCGAAGGCGCCAGTTCGCGCAGCCAGAACTTGAGCGCCGCGTCTTCTTTGGTCAACCCGCGCGGCCACAAACGATCCACCAGCACGCGCACTCCGTCGGATGGGGAAACGGTCTCGTATACGCGTTTGACGGCAACCGCCATACTTTCCGTATTATCCTACCTCTGGAGCCCGCATGGGCCACGCCAAAATCATGGGTTTCTCGAACTGGATTTCTCCGCGCCTTCGTGTCTCCGTGGTGATCCTTGCGGTCCTGAGTCTCGTCGGGTGCGACGTTGAGCGCCGCAAGTCCGACGCCGAACTTGGACTCAACCCGCAGCAGGCGGAAGGCAGAAGACTATACGACAATTATTGCGACCGGTGCCATGAACCGTACTCAACGCGCGGTAAAAAAGGGCCGGGGCTGAAAGGCATCTTCAAGCAGCAATATCTGTCGTTGAGCGGATTGCCGGCCAACGACGAACGCGTGACCGACATCATCAAGAATGGACGAGCCAAAATGGAAGGTTTTGGACAGGTGATGACGGATCAGCAGATTAAGGATTTGATTGCGTATCTGCACACGCTTTAGATCGTTCTCAGTTGTCGGTTGTCAGTAAAAGCCGGACCCGCAGGATTCAGACACAACTTCGAACGAGGAAAAAAAGAATGCGGGGTTTTTCTGGGAACTGAGAGCTGAGAACTGAGAAGTGTTCCTGTGGCATAATCGCCCTCGGTGTCTGCCGTCGACAAGTCCGCGCTGTTTCAAAAGCTGCCTTCGACCGACGAACTTCTTCGTCGATCCGATGTCCAGGCGCTGGTTGTTCGCGAAGGGCATTCCGCCGTGACGGATAGCATCCGCATCGTGCTGGCTCGGCTTCGGCAGGAAATCGCTGCAGCAGAGTTCGACGAGAAGTCACTGGACCCCGCCCTCAGCAGCCTATCCGCAGCGGTCGAACGTCAACTCCTGCATTCACTGAGTTATTCCTTGCAGGCGGTGATTAACGCTACAGGTGTGATCCTGCACACCAATCTGGGACGCGCACCGATCGCTGCGGCAGCGCTCGATCACATCCGCGCCACCGTGGCAACCTACTCCAACCTCGAATTTGATCTGACCGTTGGCGAACGGGGCAAGCGCGATGTCCATGTGGATCGCCTGTTTCAAAAGCTTCTCTCGGACGATTACTTAGGGACCGCCGCCTCCGGCCGTCCAGCCGAGCAAAGCTCGGCGGCGATTCCGGCAGCCATCTCAACCATCGTCGTGAACAACAACGCCGCGGCGGTACTGCTTGCCTTGAACTCGCTGGCCGACGGCGGCGAAGTTATTGTCTCGCGTGGAGAACTGGTCGAAATTGGAGGTTCGTTCCGCATCCCGGACGTAATGTCGAAGTCGAACGCGACATTGTGCGAAGTTGGCACGACCAATCGCACGCGCATTGCCGATTACCAACACGCGATCAATGAGCGCACGCGGCTCCTGCTCCGCGTCCATCGATCCAACTTTGAAATCACCGGCTTCACGGAGCAACCCGCACTCGATGAACTGGTAGCTCTCGCTCGCCGCCGTAATCTTCCACTCATGGAGGATCTGGGCAGTGGCGCGCTGTTCGATCTGAGGTCGGTCGGGGTGAATGGCGAGCCAAGTGTGCTCGACAGCCTGCGCGCCGGCGTCGATATCGTTACCTATAGCGGCGACAAACTCCTTGGCGGTCCCCAAGCAGGGATGATCAGCGGTCGCGCTGATCTGGTGGGGCGCTTGCGCTCGAATTCGCTGTTCCGCGCCCTGCGAGTCGATAAGCTTACTTACGCCGCGCTGGAAGCCACGCTGCTCGCCTACGTCAAACGCGATCACAACGCCGTGCCCGCGCTGCGGATGATGCGGTTGGCGAAGGAGGAGATCGCTCGGCGCGCGGAAAAGATTGCTTCCAAGGTGGGGTCTGCCCGGTCGAAATCGGCCCTTGAATTGGAATTCCTTGAAGGGGAGTCTGTCATCGGCGGCGGCGCTGCCCCCTCCGCCGTTTTGCCAACGTGCCTGATCGCGTTGAGTCATACCGCTCTCAGCGCCGACGACCTAAGCGCCCGTCTCCGCGCTAGCACGCCACCGATCATCGCCCGCGTTGAAGAAGGCCGAGTTCTGCTCGACCTGCGCACGGTTTTCCCAGAGCAGGACGCAAACCTAGTCATTGCATTGGCATCCTTGTCCTAAGACCTAAGACGCCCTAAAGTGACGATCCTATACACCATCGGCCATTCCACGCGCACGCTCGATGAACTTGTGTCGGCCTTGAAGGCGCACGGAGTCGAGACGCTGGTGGATATCCGCGCCTTTCCGATGTCGCGTCGACTGCCGCACTTCAATCGCGAATCTCTGGCGCATTCGCTTCCCGAGAGTGGCATTCGCTATATCTGGATGCAAGCGCTAGGCGGATACCGCAAGGCAACCCGCAAAGATTCTCCGCACACGGCGTTGCGCAATGCCAGCTTTCGCAACTACGCGGACTACACGCTCACCACGGAGTTCGAGGAAGCCGCCGACGAACTGATTCGACTCGCAAGCCAGTCGTGCACGGCATACATGTGCGCCGAGCGTGTTTACTTCCGTTGCCATCGCATGATCGTTTCCGACTGGCTCGTGGCGCATGGTCACGAAGTTCTTCATATCGATGCGGGAGGCCCGGCTCGTCCCCACAAGCTCTTCGCCGAAGCGCGACTGGTTGATGGGCAGATGATCTACCGCGGCGACACTCTTTTCTGAAAATGGCTCTTGAAGCGCCATTCGTCATTCATTGCCAAATTGCCAATTCCAAATTAACAATTGCTTCTATGATTGTCGGAGCAGGCGTTGACATCGCCGAAGTGGAGCGAATCCGCGCCAGCATCGAGCGTTTCGGCAATCGATTTCTTGACCGCGTTTTCACGGAAGGCGAAATCGGTTATTGCGACAGGAGAGCCAGCCGCTTTGAAAGTTACGCCGCGCGCTTTGCTGCCAAGGAAGCTGGGATGAAGGCGCTGGGCACGGGATGGAGTCGCGGCGTCCGCTGGAAGGATATCGAAGTGGTGCGCCCGAAGGGGCAGCGTCCGACCATTCAGTTTCACGGCGAAGCCGCCGCCATCGCGGCTAAGCTGGGCACGAAGAACATCGCCCTCTCGATCACGCACACTTCCGAGCAGGCCTTGGCCCACGTGATTTTGGAAAGCTAACCATCGGTAATCAACACCTCGTTCTGCCAACCCTCTGATCCCAAATACGCTTCATACCCTCGCAACATGTGCAGTGGGTTAGGGTTTATATGGCTGAAACGTAACGAGGCCGGCTTTAGCGGTCTTGGGCCAAAGTGCTTAGGGGCTACAGGAAAGGCAATGAAAATGAAACGATCGTCTCGCGGGTTGGTATTCGGAGTTCTGATGTTAGCGATTGCGGTGTTGTCGCTCTCGGCGGCATCGTCAGCGGAAATTGGGATTGGTATCTCGGTGCGGATCGGTCCGCCCGCGCTGCCCGTGTATGCGCAGCCTATCTGTCCCGGCCCCGGTTATCTGTGGACTCCGGGCTATTGGGCGTGGAGTGACGCCGACGGCTATTACTGGGTTCCCGGCACATGGGTGGTCGCGCCGGTGGGCATGCTCTGGACGCCAGGTTACTGGGGATTTGCCGGTGGTCTCTATGGCTGGCATCCTGGCTATTGGGGACCGCATGTCGGCTTCTACGGCGGCATTAACTATGGGTTCGGATACGGCGGGGTAGGCTTCTTCGGCGGTGAGTGGAGGGGCGGGGCGTTCTTCTACAACCGCACGGTGATGAACGTCAACGTAGTCAATGTGAGGAACGTTTACTCCAGGACAGTTGTTGTGAACAACGTGCATATCAGCTTTAACGGCCCCGGCGGCATCGAGGCGCGAGCCACTGCGCAAGAAGAAGCTTATGGGCGCGAACGGCATATCGAGGCAGTAGCGGCGCAGAGGGAGCACGAACGCGCTGCCAGCCAGAACCGTGCGCTGTTTGCATCCGAAAATCATGGGCGTCCGGAGATTGCCGCCACAGGCCGACCCGGCGAGTTCTCCGGTCGCAACGTGGAAAGGGCTCGCGCAGCCGGAGAGGCGTATCACGAGCCGAGAACGGCGCTGCGCGAGACGGATAACCGGGAGCGGATGTCATCCCGTGACACCGCCCAAGACAACGCGATGCGCAGCGCCAATTCCAGCAAGCAGGAGAAGCAGGCGCAGAAGCGGGCGCACAAGCAGGCGAAAGCCGAGCAGAAACGTAATGAACACGAGGAGCGGCGGTAGACTCACCGCTCGAAGCCGCTGTTGACACGAACAACTCCCACCCTTCGCCGGACACGAGGCGGGTGGGAGCCTTCTTTTTTCTTTAAGCATCCATTCCTTTTCCCTCCCCAACAAAATCGCGAACCCTGAATTCTGCGACGTTTGCTATTATGCTTCTGTCGTACTGACCCAAACCACCTTGCCAAGCCAGAAGCAATTGAAATGGTCGCAACTCCGCGTCGGACTCACCGTCGTCATCGCCAGCGTCATCCTCATGGTCTTGATTTTTCTGATGAGCGGCACCGGCGGATGGCTGACCCGCAAGATCACTCTTCGCTCGTACTTCGATAATGCCGGCGGCTTGCGCGAAGGCGCGCCCGTGCGACTGGCGGGCGTGGATATCGGCAATGTCAAAAGCGTACGGATCGCTTCCGGCAAGCCGGCGACGCCGGTCGAAGTCACGATGAGAGTCAACACCAAGTATGCCTTTGATCTACGCAAGGATTCGTTGACTTTATTGAGCACGGCCGGCGTTCTCGGCGAAACCTATGTCGATATCGACAGTTCCGCAGCGAAGGGTCCGCAGGCCGCCGACGGAGACACACTTGCGTCGCAAAATCAGCCCGATATTCAGGACGTAGTACGCGCCAGCCAGGGCACGCTGCAGAACCTGGATTCGCTACTGAAGCGGGTGGACCGGATCATGACCTTTATCGAGAGCGGCCAGGGCTCGATCGGCAAAGTTATTTACGATCCGGCTTTGTACAACCAGCTTGATGCGACAGTGCTCGAGTTCAAGGGACTGGTCGATGATATCCAGAACGGAAAAGGCTCGCTCGGTCCGCTTTTCACCAGCGACGAACTTTACAAGAAGGCCGTCGCCGCCATCGACAAACTGAATGCGATTGTTGACGATCTGCAAC
>JBAVAA010000761.1:0-1527 GCA_049585515.1 Terriglobales bacterium
GACCTCCCTTCTGTCGTCCCGCGCACAAATCTCCGCTGCCACGCAGCGCGTGCCGTTGCCGGAAATCTCCGCCTCCGAACCATCGGCATTGATCAGCAGCGCCCTTACATCGGCTTCCGCATCCGAAAACACCCACTCGACGCCGTCGGCGCCCACTCCGCGATGACGATCGCACAGGCGGCGCGTAATCGCGGCGAGGTCGCCCGAAGCGTGCGCGCCCTCCACCAGCAGAAAATCATTTCCGCACGCCGAGGCCTTGGTAAAGGGAATTGTCGCGATGCTGCCATCGGTCTTCCGCGGCGCGATCATCTTTGGGCCCTCATCGTCGGAGTTCATTCGTGTTCGGTGGACCCGAGTGTAGTCACCGCGGCAAAGGCAGGCGATTCGTGCAGCCGTACAGAAAATACGTTCTGCTGGTCACGTTCGCCATCTACCGAGAACACCAGACGGAAACCCGGGTCGGCGTTCGCAATGTTGATGCTATGCATGGTCAGTTGTTCGGAATCCAGGATGCGGTTCACCTCTCGCAGCATCACATCCACATTGCGCCCCGTAACTTCGTAGGTTGTCGCAAACATCTTCAGCGAACACACCACCTCCATCCGACCCAACAGCACCAGGGCAATCAGGATGATGCCCGTCGCGAAACATGCGGTCAGGTACAGGCCGCCGCCCACTGCCATTCCGACCGATGCAACGACAAACAACGTCGCCGCCGTCGTCAGTCCGGTTACCGATGTTTTCGCGTGCAGAATCGAGCCCGCGCCGATGAAGCCGATACCTGGAATGATCTGGGACGCGATCCGCGTGTAGTCGGTGTCCGAGCCTGAGAGTTGCCGGGATAGAACCGTGAACATCGCCGCGCCGAAACAGATAAACATATTGGTTCGCAGCCCGGCCGGCTTGTGACGCAGTTGGCGCTCCAGGCCGATGATGCCCCCGAGCGTCGCTGCCAGCAGCAACCGCACCAGCGTCGAACTCAACCCACCGCCCAGTTCGTTACGCAGCAGCTCGGTGACGTAATGGATCGGATTCATGGACTGGACCTTGCTTCGACGACCCGGCGCGAACAGCGCGCGGCCTGGAAGCTACGGAGCGGATTTTATCACCGTCATCCGCTGCTGCCGGATTGCATCCCCCAGGGAAAGTTAGCGCGACTGATTCGCGACGGCTCTGGTTGTGTAGATAACCGCATGCGGTTGGCCGGTCGCATGAAATTCTGCCAGCTCTGTGAGATTGGTTTTATTGGCTCCTCGATCCACCGCATCGCCATCGAAGGCGATCGCAAAATCCACATACCGCGGCGGATCGGCCAGTGCCCGTTCCCACAGGCCTTCAGGATCGGAAGGCCGCTTCCAGGGGCGATGATTGTCGTTATTCACCACCTGGCGCAGCGGGATACCGGCCTCTTCCATGATGCCAACATGTTCCCCAAGGTCCATCAGAAACCGTGAATCTCCCGGGAATTTCGCAACCAGGCGCTCCACTGCCGCATTTAGAGGATTTCGAACATCCCACTGCTTCCGC
>JBAVAA010000762.1:0-2331 GCA_049585515.1 Terriglobales bacterium
GTAAATGGCTGTCAAGCTGGAAAGGGCATATACGTGGAGTCCGGGACTGGCTCATCCAGCGTGTTGGTCGAGAACAGTTCCGTTCACAATTACAGCAAGAACGGAATTACGGGACGTTACCCTGGCACGACGCTGACGGCCACCGGAAATTACGTGCAGGGGTCGGGCGTGCAGTCTGGGGGCGATGCTCAGAACGGCATCGAGATTGCCTTTGGAGCCAATGGATCGATCAAAACCAACACGGTGATTGACAACGTCTATGAGGACCCGAGCTCGATCGGGAACGCTGCAACCGATGTCTTGCTCTACGACGCGGAAGAAGATGCTTCAATCGCAGTCAACAGCAACGTACTGGGGAACAGCCAGATTGCTATCAGTCTGCAGACTGATAATCCAGGAACGTATGGTGACGGCGTTTACGTTGAATCCAACAGAATCTTTGGCACGGGAGCATGGGACGGCATTGACCTGTGCACCAGTGGCAGCATTGTAAAAGGTAACACTATAGCTAACAGCGCCGAATCGGGCATCCATCTGGACCACTCCTGTGGCCTCGGCAACTCCAACCAAGTAACCGGCAATACAATCCTGGAAAGCGCCTGCGCCGGCATTCTCGCCGACTCCGGCACAAGCGGCAACACCACCACTCCTGACACCTACTTTACGGTGCCATTCCCAGTCGCCAGTTCCACCAGCGGGTGCACCATTCCTGAGTTTGGGGGAGCGGTGCGCACCAGGGCCCAGCGCAAGCTCACACCGGTCCCTTAAGCCATCAAAGGAAGAATAACGGCATAAGAAGAAACGCCGGGAATCCAGACTTCAGGTTCCCGGCGTTTTTTAATTGCCCATGGTGTTGGACCTCAGGCCGTCTTTGGATTAAGCCGAACGCCGATTGTGTCCAGCAATCCAGCTGCGGCCTCGCCGGCATGACTGGTGGAGAACTCATTGCCGAGTTCGAGGACCGGGAGCCTGGCGCATGCCTCTTTGAAGGCGGGCGGAGGGGTTGGAGAAGCGGCCATGCCGGCTCCAACCAGCAGGAGATCGAAGTGGGTGACGCGCATCAGGAGCAAAGCGTCGGCCACGCGGCTGCTGCTCTGGACGTCATATCCGGCGCGGCGCAGGAGTTCGCGCAGGTAGGCGAGCACGTCGGCGTTGGAATCGAGACAGAGAATGCTGCGGCCGGTTGAGACCGGCACCTCGGCACGGGTTCCGGGACGGTAGAAAGCCGCGACCGCTTTTTCTTCCGACTCGTGCGTATCAAATATCGTGTTCAGGCGCGACATCTCCAAAACCTTGCGTACGAATTCCGGCACATTGCAGAGCTTCAGATCTCCATGCGCCTGGCGGGTGGTGGTGAGGGCGCGAACCATAGTGCCGAGGCCGCTGCTGTCAATGAATCCGACCTCGCCCAGGTGCAGGACAATCGAGCGGCGATCGCGCAACAACCAGGCGATGTGCGCGCGCAGGGATTCGCTCTCGCTGGCAACGATCCGTCCGTTGCAATGCACGATGGTGACGCGTCCAACTTCGCGAGTATCGAGCGAGAGGGGCAATGGGCCTCCGAAGCGCCTAGTCTGCAAGCCTGCGAATCGCCACATTATATCCCTGAGCCGCGTGTGGCGCGGAGATTCTTGTTGGTGTGCTTGCCGGTTACCCCGATCTCGGGCGGACATGATCCCGCCCGGCACGACCTGCGCTTTTTCTTGGCGTGGACACTCTTGACCTGGACGGCCTGGACACTCTTGGTCTGCACGCTCTTGGCCTGCACGCTGCGGGCAGCGTAAAATAGGACAACAACTTCTCCTCGGGTTTGCCCAGGTTGGTGTTACCCAGGTTACAAGCGAGTTCTACATGAAGAAAACCGGACTTCCCTTGTTGTTAGTGTTTGGATACGCGCTGTTGCTGCCATCTTTTTCATCCGCCGATACCGTGGTGGAAGAGATCATCGCCCGGATCAACAACGAAATCGTGACGCGCACGGAATACATCCGCAGCCGCGATCAGCTCAAGCAGGAGGTGCAGCAGCAGGACGCAGCCAATGCGGATCGCGCATTTGCCGATAGGCAGCGTGACGTTCTGCGCGATCTGATTGACCAGCAACTCCTGCTGCAAAAAGGAAAAGACCTGGGCATCAATGGCGACACCGAACTGATCAAGCGGCTCGATGAAATGCGCAAGCAGATGAACCTCGAAACAATGGAAGATCTGGAGAAGGCGGCGGAGGCGCAGGGCGCATCCTATGAAGATTTTAAGCAAAATCTGCGCAACCAGATCATCACCCAGAAGGTGATCAGCAATGAAGTGGGTTCGCACCTGTCTCTGAACAAAGAA
>JBAVAA010000763.1:0-2348 GCA_049585515.1 Terriglobales bacterium
GGGAAGGCAATGCAGGCGATGTGCCGCTTTGTGAAGCCGATCCTTGGCATGATTCCTCCCGACCCGGCTACGCTGAATCCCCGCGAATTGATGAAGCTGCTTTTCATTGGCCGCCGGTTCCAAGGCATGTCGAGCGAGGACAAGTACAACCAGGTCCAACTCATGACCATGAGCGCCATTGACTTTCTGGATCAGTGGTTCGAGACCGACGTGCTCAAGGCTACGATGTCGGCCTCCGGTATCATCGGGACTTTTCTCGGCGTGCGCTCGCCCGGCACGGCTTATGTTCTGCTGCACCACTACATGGGAGAGATCGACGGCGCGTTTCGCGCCTGGGGATTCGCGCGTGGCGGCACCGGCGCAATTTCGAATGCGATTGCCGACGCCGCTCGCGAGGCCGGAGCTGAAATTCGCACCGAAGTTCCGATTGCGAAAATCCTGATCAAGCATGGGCACGCTGTTGGCGTAGTGCTCGCCAACGGCGACGAGATTTACGCCGACGTTGTTTCTTCCAGCGTCGATCCGCGACTTACGTTTACCAAGATGATTGAACCCGGACAACTGCCCGATGAGTTTATGGAAGGTGTGAAGCGCTACAAGTTTCGCGGATCGTCAGGCAAGGTCAACATGGCGCTCGACGGGCTGCCGAATTTCAAGTCCATGCCGGGCGTGGGCGCTCATCTGCGCGGAGCGATGTCGATCTCGCCGAGCGTCGAGTATATGGAAAAAGCGTACGACGAAGCGAAATACGGGCACTGGTCTTCGCACCCCTACATCGACATGGTGATTCCAACGCTCACCGATACTTCGCTGGCTCCGCCGGGCAAGCATATTCTTTCTTGCTTCGTGCAGTACGCGCCCTACAAACTGGCTCCCGGTCTCAACTGGGATACCGAAAAAGAAAAATTCGGCGATAACGTCGTCAACACCATTGCTGAATACGCGCCGAATATAAAAGACATCATCTTGCACCGCCAGGTGGTTACTCCGCTTGACCTTGAACGGGAGTGGGGATTGACCGAAGGCAACATCTTCCAAGGCGAACTTTCTCTCGAACAATTGTTTTTTCTGCGGCCGGTGGCTGGATGGGCGCAATTCCGCTCGCCGATCAAGAATTTATATATGTGCGGATCGGCGACGCATCCGGGCGGTGGCATTATGGGTGCTCCGGGACGTCTGGCAGCGCTGGAAATTCTTAAAGACGGGGCGGCTTGATGTCTTCAGCAACACCGACTGGCGGAGCGCGCGACATAATCATTGTCGGCGGCGGACACAACGGCCTAGTCGCCGCCTTCTACCTCGCCAAAGCTGGATTCAAACCGCTGGTTCTCGAACGCCGCGACCAGGTGGGTGGCGCGGCCATCACCGAAGAGTTCCATCCGGGCTTTAGTTGTTCGACCCTGACGCATAACACCGGCCCGCTCCGCGCTGACATCGTGCGCGACATGCAACTGGAACGGCACGGCCTCAAGTTGACGACCCCCGAAGTAAACACTGTCTCGCTGCTGCCCGATGGCCGGGCGCTCGTGATCTATTCCGACGCAAAGAAGGCGGCACAGGAGATCGCGCAGTGGTCACAAAAAGACGCTTCCTCCTACTCGGATTTCGGCGTGGCTCTCGGAAAGATTGGAAGGGTGATTGGCGAAGCACTCGCGCTGACTCCGCCGAACATCGACAACCCCAGCAGCGGCGATCTCTGGGGCATGCTGAAGACGGGCCGGTCGATAAGAAATCTGGGAAAGAAGGATATGTATCGCGTCCTGCGCTGGGGACCGATGGCTGTCGCCGATCTGGTGGCTGAATTCTTCGACACTGAACCGCTGCGCGCCACCATCGCCGCTTGCGGCATCTTTGGAACATTTCTGGGCCCATGGTCGGCGGGTAGCGCTCTGGTGCTGATGTTGCGCGCCGCCGCCGACTCATCTCCCGATCCGTCTCCCGCAGGAAGCATTCAGCACGCTGCTGGAGGCGCCGGTGCTATCACCCTAGCTATGGCGGCGGCTGCGAAACAGGCGGGCGCGGAAATTCGCACTGAGGCTGACGTTGCGGAGATTCGGGTGCGAGACGGCGTTGCTACCGGAGTGGTGCTCACTACCGGCGAAGAGATTTCCGCGCGCGCGGTTGTTTCGAACGCCGATCCCAAGCGCACGCTTATGCGCCTGGTCGATCCTTCGCATCTCTCTCCCGACTTCATTCAGAAGATCAAGAACTACCGTTGCGTGGGGACGGTCGCGAAAATCAATCTTGCGCTTTCCGGGCTGCCGGAGTTCACTGCGCTTAAGACGAAAGGCAATGGCAATCTGCTTGGGGGCCGCATCCAGATCAGTCCTGAGATCGACTACCTGGAG
>JBAVAA010000764.1:0-2514 GCA_049585515.1 Terriglobales bacterium
GATCACAACGGATTCACTCACCAGGATCCGGGCTTCATCGACGTCGTGGTAAATAAAAAGGCTGACATCGTTCGCGTCTATCTTCCGCCCGATGCCAATTGCCTGCTTTCGGTCGCCGATCATTGTCTGCGCAGCCGCGATTACGTTAATGTAATCGTCGCCGGAAAACAGCCCGCGCTACAGTTTCTGGATATGGAGTCGGCCATCGAACACTGCACCACTGGGATTGGCATCTGGGAGTGGGCCAGTAACGACAAAGGAGCCGAACCCGACGTCGTGATGGCCTGCGCGGGTGATATTCCTACGCTTGAAACTTTGGCTGCGGTCGACCTCTTACGGCAGCATTTTCCCGACATCAAAATCCGCGTGGTGAACGTCGTCGATCTGATGACGATTCAGCCATCGAGCGAACACCCTCACGGCCTTTCCGATCTTGATTTTGACTCGTTGTTCACCGTGGATAAGCCGGTTATCTTCGCTTATCACGGTTATCCATGGCTGATTCACCGGCTCACTTATCGACGGCACAATCACGACAATCTCCATGTGCGCGGCTACAAAGAAGAGGGCACGACCACCACGCCGTTCGATATGACCGTAATGAACGATCTTGACCGCTTCCACCTGGCGGGAGACGTGGTAGACCGTGTTCCGAAACTTCAGAAAGTCGGAGCCCACTTCAAGCAGTTGCTGCGCAACAAACTGGTTGAGCACAAGCAATATATTCGCGAGCGCGGAGACGATTTGCCGGAAATACGCGACTGGACTTGGCCTTACTAGAGCTGACCTTACTGATGAAGGTGCTTGTTCTCAACTCCGGTTCCAGCAGCCAGAAGAGCTGTCTCTACGAAATCGGGGATGCGCTGCCCGACGATCCGCCGGATTGTGTTTGGGAAGGTAAGGTCGAATGGGTCGACGGCCGGGCTCGATATTCCGTCAAGAATTCGCACGGCGTTTCCGTAGAGGATCTGGCATCGGTCGATTCTCGCGGGGAAGCTATTACACGACTGCTCCAGACCTTATGGAGTGGGAAGACGCTGGCGATTTCCGGTCCTGGCGAGATCGATGTTGTCGGGCACCGGGTGGTCCACGGTGGTCCGCAATATTTCGACCCTACCGTCGTGACCGCCGAAGTCAAGTCAGCGATTCGCGATGTTTCCGTTTTTGCTCCATTGCACAATCGGGCGGAACTCGAGGGCATGGAGATTGTCACAAAATTGCTGGGACGGGTGCCACAGATCGCCGTCTTTGACACCGGATTTCATCACACCATGCCTTTATCGGCGGCCACGTATCCAGGCCCGTACGAGTGGTTCGAGCAGGGAATTCGCCGCTACGGATTTCACGGGATCAATCATCAATATTGCGCACATCGTGCCGCAAATTTACTGGGCAGGAGCCTGAATACGCTGAAACTCGTGACTTGCCACCTGGGTAATGGCTGCTCTCTGGCGGCAATTCGCGAGGGTCGAAGCATGGACACCACCATGGGTTTTACTCCCCTCGAAGGTCTGATGATGGGCACTCGTTCAGGTTCGGTGGATCCAGGCATTCTCACTTACTTGATGCGGCGGAGACACTTTCTGGACGAACAGCTTGACGACGTGCTCAACAAAAAGTCAGGGCTTCTAGGCATATCTGGAATTTCGAGCGATATGAGGGAGATTCTAGCCGCCACCAAGAAGGGGCATGAACGGGCACAACTGGCGCTTGACATTTATGTCCATCGCCTGCGATCGGGAATTGGCGCCATGATTGCCGTGCTGGGCGGGGTGGACGCTGTGGTGTTCACCGCGGGAGTCGGCGAGAACTCGCCTGAAGTTCGCGCGGCGGTCTGCGACAGTTTGGCGTTTCTTGGCCTAAAGCTAGACTCTGGGAAGAATGCCAAAACGCCCTTGGACGCGGATCAAGATATCTCTGCTACGGACGCGCATGTCCGCGTCCTGGTGATTCATGCGCAGGAAGATTGGATGATCGCTCGGGAGTGCTGGAATCTGGTCAGGAGACAGGCAATTGCCTCTTGAAATTGTGCGGCAAACGTACAGCTTTACGCGTAGTCGATCGGATTCCTGGTCAGCCAACGCTCATCCCGCGCCCTGCCAATGTTTTTGAATGCACTACCGGCGACGGATGCAGTCAAACGGCGGCTTTTCCAAGCGATGCCTGAGACCAAGCCGATTAGACCGCCGAGCAGACCGTACGCCAATGTTCTGTTAGCGGATTTCTCCCTAGGCCCTTGATAGCTGCTCAATACACCTATGCACGCCCCAAGCACAGCCGGTTTCAACGCGCTTCGAAGCGAATCGCTGATAAATGGGGTGAGAGATTTGCCATCTAGAAACGCTTCTTCGCCAGAACGCGCTCCCTCGATTCCGTGATCCAGGAGCCTTCTCCCATAACCGGCACTTGACTTCGACCACTTGTATAAGCCCACTCGCGTACCCTCCGGGTATCCGATCAGCGACTCAAGACTACTACATCACCCAGCACCAGTCTGAGTCCGTGGCGTTTGTC
>JBAVAA010000765.1:0-1585 GCA_049585515.1 Terriglobales bacterium
GGTGTTACTTCAGCGGAGGTGTGCTCTGGCTCATAGCGCTCCAATGCTGGCGGACAAAGCTGGTAAGAGCGTTGCGATCACGAAAGGCCTCCGTACCCCCTTCTTTCGTGGTGGAATAAGCGCCGGCCAGGTTGGCCAAGGCGAGACAGTCCTCGAGCTTCGCTCCCGCCAGGAACTGGTGGATGAAGCCCGCATCGAAACTGTCTCCCGCGCCGACTTCGTCCACAGGCTTCACGCTGGGAGGCACGAGACTGTATTGCTCCTGACCGGACCGGCAGATGGCCGCGGAAGCTCCACGCTTCACCACCACAACTTTCGCCAGCCCTGCGAGTATGTTGATCGCCTGCGACAGGTCTTCGGTGCGCGCCATCTTTTTCGCCTCACGATCGTTGGGAAACAAAACATCCACGTACTTGAGGATGTCCAACAGGTCCCGTTCCCATTTGTTTTCGGGATCGTCGTTGGTATCGAGCGAAGTGGAGAGCCCCGCCGCTTTCGCCTGGCGGAACAGGTCGCCAATCCTCGGTCGCAGTGCCCGATGGAGAAAGTACGAGGAGATGTGCAAATGCCGCGCCGACTGCACATATGCCATGTCGATATCGGAATACTGCATCTCGAACATGGTGCCGGGATAGGTGAGGATGTAGCGCTGCCGCGGGCAAGGCGCAATAATCGTCAGCCCTGTACCTGTTCGCCCGGTTGCCTGCTTCACTCTGCCGACCTCGACACCGCCAGCTGCCAGACGCTCCACGGCCAATTTTCCAAAGGCATCACTCCCCACTTTCGAGATGAAACCAACCTTGCTCCCGAGACTCGCCAAGTTATGGGCAAAAATCGCCGACGAACTGCCCAATGTCATCGCGAGACCGCTGGCCAGCAGTTCCCGCTCGAGCACAAGCTCTTTTGGAAGACCGTAGAGGATCAGGTCTAGATTGAGTTCACCCACCACGCATACATCAAGCTTCGCCACAGTTTCCTCCCGGTCGCGAAACAAGCAATTAGATCATGAATCTCTGTTATATTTGAAGCATAACGAAAGATATAGAAACATCATATACAACAAAACGAAAGATTGCGACGGCGGATCTTTTTAGCGGGTTCACCCCCGGTCCCGGTCGTAACTGCTGCGTGATGCTTTGTGAAAGACGAACTCCCGACGCGCGTGCGACGGCGGTGAACTCTGCTCCAAACGGAGGCTAGAATGCAGCACCATTCGTATTCATCACGTGAGCGGGAGCGCAGGATCTCGTTCTCTCGAACCCTCCTCGGGCTGGCTATGCTGGCCATGATGCAAATCTCCGCGTGCAGCCGGGGAACGGCTCCAAGCCGGGCCGCGGCATCCAAGGAATCCCGCATTCAGGTCCAAGTTGGGGCAGATAGCATCCGCATCCAGACCCCGTCGGCACAATTCGTCTTACTGCCTAGCGGCTATCTGCAGTCTGCTTTGCTGCAGGAAGGCAAGTTCTTAACGCTGGATGATGCTGCTCCGAAAGCCGAACACGCCGTAAGCGTGAATGGCCACAACATTACCGATATTGGTTTCGATCTCGCCCACGCCCAGATTTCCGCAGCAACGGGACAAACC
>JBAVAA010000766.1:0-2507 GCA_049585515.1 Terriglobales bacterium
GATCACAACCCGCCCACCTTTGCCTCCATTCACGCGAGAGAGCGCCATTCAAAAGGTGCGTCTCGCCGAGGATGGGTGGAACACTCGCGACCCGGAGAAAGTAGCTCTGGCCTACGCGATCGATTCTCGATGGAGGAACCGCTCGGAGTTCATCAACGGAGGAAAGGAAATCGTTGCGTTTCTCTCGCGCAAGTGGGCCAAGGAGTTGGACTACAGGCTCATCAAGGAAATGTGGGCATTCACTGGAAACCGTATTGCCGTGCGCTTCGCTTACGAGTGGCACGACGAGCCGGGTCGGTGGTATCGCTCCTACGGTAATGAGAACTGGGAGTTCAATGAGGACGGGCTCATGGCGGCACGGTTTGCCTCGATCAACGACCTTCCGATTTTGGAATCAGAGCGCAAATATCACTGGTCACTCGGGCGCCGCCCCGACGATCACCCGGGATTGAGCGAGCTGGGCTTCTAGTCCTTCATGCCGGAGACCGGAGCCTTTCCGAACAATCGAGTATGTACTCGACGATGAAATCATCGGCCACGAAACGGGGTAGTTGCCTGCATCCGACCTTGTCACTGTGAGTCCTCGCCGCGCAATGGGCCTTCCGGTGGAAAAGGCTGCGTAGCGACCAGAAACGGGCGATCCTGGCTATTTGACGAGTTACCAAAAATCCCGCAGTCACGGTCTTTGGAGATGCCGCTCCGAATTGACCTCGCAGCCTTTCTGTTGTTAGATATTGTGACGCTTAGATATTGTGACGTATGGACGCTGAGCAGACCATTGCCGAAATCGAGTCGCTGGAGCGCATCTTCGCGGTGCCGGATACCAGGCCGCTGAGGGCGAGCGACCTGTCGGCTGCGAATCGAATGCACGACGATATGCACGCTCATAGCCCATGGTTCCGGCTTTGGCAGCGCTACGGGGTTTGCTGCCGTGAAACAGACGAGGGTGGGCCGCGGCTGTAAGGTGTAGGCCATCGTCGGTTGGCGCTTTCAGGGTTTCCGGAATAACGTTCGTAACTTCCCCGAATCTCGCGATCGCGTTTTAATAAGAAAAATCTTGTATTGGATCCTTACTCGTGAACACTTTGGCGCTGTGCTTCCTTGTCCAACTGGGTCTGGCGTTCGGACTCGCGGGGTTGTTTTGGCCCGATAAATTCATGCCGATCTTCGAAATCCTGATGTTCCCGTGGGCGGCAACCGGCCGCGCAATTCGGGTCAACGGCCTCGCTGCCATTGGATTGTCGCTGCTGCTTCTGCTTGCTCTGTTCACTGGTGGTCGCTAGCGGCGCCTGCGAACGACTGCTCGATCATAGAATCTCATCTGTGACCTTTCCCGTGATGGTTGTTCGTCAAATTATTGAAACGAAAGACAAATGAAACACACGTTGGTTACCTTGCCGTAACCCGTTTTGTGAGGCATTCTCAGAAGCTATGCAGCAGATCGAAGAGCTTGCGGGTTTGGACTCGTCGGTGAGCACTTCCGAGTCGATTTGTGCCCGTGTGGCTAAGATATTCGAAGTGAGAGAAACGGAGGTCGCGCTGCTGGAACTTAGCGGCAGCCTGCTGAATTTTTTATATCCAGTTGCGCTAAGAACGGCAGGAGCGATTCCTATTACGAGTTCGGCGGTAGCGGCGCAGAGCGCGCGGACCAAGCAGGCAGAGATTTTCAATGGCTTTACGCAGGTAAAACACTTCAGCGTTTTTGAATTGGTCAAACTGGGCAATACCGGATTGGACGACCAAGTGATTCAGAAGCTCATGTCTGCGCCCATTCTGGCCGCGAACGGGGAAGTCATGGGCGTGATTCAGGTCTCCCATAAGGCGCCGCGTCCAGCCGCAGCCGGACCGGACTTTACTCCAGACGATCTACGGAAACTGGAGGCGGTTGCCCGCGCCGTGGCAAAAACTCATGCCAAGGGCTTGAGCTTTTCCCAGATCGCGGGCTAGGCAACTGGGATCGTAGTTCATTTTGAAGGACATTCGCCTGGTACCTAAAGAGGAAGTGGATTTGGCCCTCCTCAGCCCCTGAAGGGGGCCCAGCTTAAATCTGCCATTTCCCGCTTTATGGCCGCCAACAGCACTCCCGGAATTTCGGTGGCGGTGGTCGAGAACGGCGCCGTCGAGTGGACTGCGGGATTCGGCACCGCGGACCTTGAAGACTTCGTCCCTGCAACCTCGCACACGCTGTATCGGCTGGCGTCGATTTCAAAATCGATAACTGCCACCGCGGCTCTGCTGCTTTGGCAGGAAGGCAAGCTTGATCTGGATGCTCCGGTCCAAAAATACTGTTCGACGTTTCCGCAGAAAGATGCGCTCGTTACGACCCGCGAGCTTCTCGGCCACTTGGGCGGAATTCGGCATTATAAATCTGAGTCGCAGGACGATCCGGAAATCGGCAACACCAGGCACTTTCTGAATCCAATCCAGGGCGGAATTGATTTCTTCAAGAACGATCCGCTCGTGGCCAAGCCCGGAAGCGAGTTCCACTATTCCACTCAGGGATTCAC
>JBAVAA010000767.1:0-4245 GCA_049585515.1 Terriglobales bacterium
GTCTACAACCAGTACCTGTGGAATCTGTTCTAGGGTGGTGGCGCTTTCAGCTACCCAAGCCGCGAAGTGTAAAACAGGAAAGCCCGGCACGAGTGCCGGGTCGTTCGGAATTGAACCAATCGAGTCCCGCGAGGGACGGCACGCCAGCTACTGCCCAATCACGCCCAGCCGGACGCCCTTAAGCTTGCCCGCATCAAACCAAGCCACCTTCTGCCCAAACCACGTCTTCGTCCCGGAGAGCCTGTACTTCTTGACAGCCGCCGTGAAGTCGCGCGGGGCCAGCAGATAAGCAACCGGCGTCTCTCCAAACTTCGCCAGCCGCTCCGAGAGCCAGCCTCCGCCCGAAGGAGCAGCCAGAATCACCGGCTCGCCCGGGAAGTATGCCATTTTGCCAAAGTCTTTCTGGTTCTCGGTAAGCGGCTCCGCCCAGCCGTAAGCCTTGCGGAACAAGGCAATCGAAGCATCCAGATTGTTCACCCCAAGCACCACATTCTCCACGCCGCTCAACGGACCTCCCTGCACACTGGCCGAGGGCTGTACGCGCCAGGCGCGCGGCGTCTCGTCTTCAATAATGAAAGGCAGCGTGGAGCCCGGCGTTCCAGAGCCGGCATCGGCGGTCATCCACTCGATCGACATCCCGTCGGGCCGCTTTCGGCTGCCGCGCTCGGGAGTTGTAACCGGAATCCCTTCCTTCTTCAGCCGATCGACTTGCTGCAGCAAAACATTTGTCCCCACCGCCCAGGCGCAGGTCACCGCATCTTCCGACATGAACTTCGCCCAGGGAGAGCCGGCCGCCGCGCCCGGCTTTACCGGCCCAATCAATTCAATATAAGAAGAATCGTCAAAGCCAATCATGGCCATCTGAGTGACGCCGTTGCCGTGCGGACCGCCGAAGTCCGGAGTCAGCCCCACACCCGCGAAAGCCTGGCGAAGCGTATCCAGATTCGATCCGCACACCGAGACGTGGTCGATTTCCAGCAGCAAGCTCTTGCTTTCCTGATTCATGGCCGGTTCGGACATTAACAAGAGAACCAACATCGCGAAAGACAAGCGGCAGCAGATCGCGAAACTCCGCCTGGGCATCCGTGCCTCCTTGGTGAGTATGAAAGATAAAAGAGGAATGGTACGCCAGAATGCGGGATCAGGGAACGATTTCCTGCGCGTTGCAATCCGATTAGGAGATCAACCAACAGGGGTGCCCCGTACTTGTATCCTTTGCAGACACAAGGGCGGGGATTTTGACTTCCCAGTATAGAAGAAGGGTACCTACAATTATTCCTCTTCGTCTTTCACTTCACCGCGCTCGGCTTTGGCTTTCTCGATGATCTTATCCTGCAGTTGCTGCGGGACGGTGTCGTAGTGATGCATTTCCATCGAGAAGCTGCCGCGCCCCTGAGTCATCGAAGTAAGATCGGCGCCATAAGTCAGCATTTCGGACATCGGGACTTCCGCCCTAACGATGGTGTTGCCGGCTTTGTTATCCATGCCCTGGATGCGCCCGCGGCGGCTGTTGAGGTCGCCCATGATAGTGCCGGCAAATTCGTCGGGAATAGTGATCTCGACGGTCATGATCGGTTCCAGCAGGGTTGGTTTGGCGGCTTCCATCGCTTTGCGGAAGGCGATGCGCCCCGCCATCTGAAACGAGAGGTCGTTCGAATCGACGTCGTGATAAGAACCGTCATAGAGAATCGCGCGAAAATTTACCACCGGGTAGCCGGCCAGAAAGCCGCGGGCAGCGGCGTCTTTGATTCCCTTCTCAACCGCGGGAATAAAGTTGCGCGGAATGGCGCCGCCGAAAATGTCGTTGACGAATTCGAATTCCACTTCGGAGTTGCGCGGCAGCGGTTCCATCTTAATTTTGCAGTCGCCATACTGGCCGTGGCCGCCGGTCTGCTTCTTGTGGCGTCCCTGGACGTCAGCCTTGCCGCGAATCGTTTCGCGGTACGGAACTTTGGGTGCTTTGAGCACCACTTCGGCGTGATAACGCTTCTTCATCTTCGAAACCACGACTTCGATGTGCTGCTGACCGGTGCCTGCGATCAAAAATTCCTTGGTCTGCGGGTCGCGGAAGAAGCGCAGCATGGCGTCTTCTTCCATCAGCTTGTGAAGGCCAACGCCAAGTTTGTCTTCGTCCGCGCGGCTCTTGGGTTCGATGGCGAAGGTGATGGCTGGCTCGGGCAACTGCACCGCGGGATAACGGATCGGCGATGATTTGTCGCCGAGCGTATCGCCAGTGAGAGTTTCTCTCAGCTTCGCGACCGCGCCGATATCGCCGGCATGCAACTCCGGGATTGGGATCATTTGCTTGCCCTGGACGACGGAAATGTGCGCGAACTTTTCCTGAATATTGCGGTTGTAGTTCTGCAGCGCCGCGTCGTTCTTCAGCACGCCGGAAAACACCTTGAAGTAGGAAATGCGCCCGGCGAACGCGTCGGACAAAGTCTTAAAGATGAAGACAGAAGCAGGCTCGTTATCCGTGCCTTTGCGTGCGGCGGGCTGAGTGGTGCCATCAGCCGTCCACTCGGTAATAGCATGATGCTCGCTGGCAGCAGGCGTGTAGTCGACAATGAAATCCATCAGCTCATCAACGCCAATGTTGCCAAGGCCGGAAGTGAACAGCACAGGGAACAGCTTGTCCTCGCGAATCGCTTCGTGCAGCGCAGGGACCAGATGTTCCTCCGGGATTGTGCCCGTTTCAAAGAACTCCTCCATCAACTCGTCTTTGCCTTCGGCAACAAGTTCCACCAACTTTTCGTGTGCTTCTTTGGCCGCGTCAGCCATGTTGGCAGGGATCGGGCCTTCTTTGCCCTTGCCGTTTCCGCCCATATCGTACGTGTAGGCCTTCATGCGGACGAGATCGACAATACCGCTAAGGCTCTTCTCGCTGCCGATGGGAAGCTGCAGCGGCGTGACCGCGCGTCCAAAAGCATTGGTGAGCGATTCGAGGACGCGAGTGGCGTCGGCGCGCTCGCGGTCCATGCGATTGACGACGATCATGCGCGGCAGGTCGATGTCGTTGCAATATTGCCAGACACGCTGGGTCACGACCTCGACACCAGCCACGCCATCTACCACGACCAGCGCGGCATCGACCACGGGCAGCACCATCTTGGCCTCATGGACGAACATGTTGAAGCCCGGAGTGTCTAGCAGATTGATTTTGACCTTGGCATCCGTCTTGCCCCATTCGACAAAGGCGAGTCCCGTAGAGATCGACATCTTGCGGGCGATTTCTTCCTCGTCGTAGTCGGTGGGCGCGGAGCCGTCGTCGACGCGCCCGAGGCGCGGCGCGGCTCCAGCGGTGTAGAGCATGGCGGAGACGAGCGTCGTCTTTCCGGCATGCCCGTGTCCGATCAGGGCAAGGTTGCGCAGATTCGCTGCTTCGTACACTTTCAAGCGGTGTCTCCTTCCGCAGGCTTACAGGAAGGGTTCAAACGGCCCGGAATTAGGATGAGTTCAGGGTACAGGCCGCCCCAACATCACCTGCGAAACTTTTGATGCTAACACAGGGCATGAGGCGGAACAAAGGCGGCATCGACAATCAGTACGCGTGCAGCCGCCGCGCCTCGCGCACCAGATCGGAAACTTTAGGCAGAAAAAATTCCTCCTGCGGCGGAGAAAACGGCACCGGCGTGTCGGGCGAAGTCAGCCGGACAATGGGTCCATCGAGATCGTCAAAGGCCTCTTCATTGATGATGGCGGAAATCTCTCCGGCCAGTCCTCCGGTGCGCATATGTTCGTGCAGAATGATGACCTTGTTCGTCTTCTTCACCGTCGCCGCAATCGCCTCGCGATCGAGCGGCGCAACCGTGCGCAAGTCGAGAACTTCGATTTCGATTCCTTCTTTACTCAGAATCTCCGCCGCTTCAAGCGCGGTATACAGCATGGCGGCGTAAGTAATCACGCTGAGATGGCGGCCCTCACGCGCGATCCGAGCCTTGCCAATCGGAACCACGTAATCGTGGTCTGGGATGTCCTCTTTAATTCGGCGATACAGATACTTGTGCTCGAAAAAAATCACCGGATTATGATCGCGAATCGCCGCCTTAATCAGTCCCTTGGCATCGTAAGCCGTCGCCGGGCAGACAACCTTAAGCCCAGGCGCGTGGACGAACCACATCTCCGGATTCTGCGAGTGGAACGGCCCGCCATGCACATTCCCGCCGCTCGGGCCGCGAATCACCAGCGGAGCCGGCGCTCCCCAGCGGTAGTGTGCCGACGCGACCATGTTGACGATCTGGGGCC
>JBAVAA010000768.1:0-3423 GCA_049585515.1 Terriglobales bacterium
GGGGAACACCGGTCGTGCTCAAATGTTGTTGACACCGATTGCGTCAACCGTGCCTGGGGGCATCGGTTTTGTCGGAGGCCCGTCTGGAAACAGCGATGACGGATCGTCTCACAACGGCATTTACGCCTCTAACATATCCCTAACTGATAACGGGAAGAACTACTACGGAACCTACATTAACGACGACTGGAAGGTAACTCCCAAGTTGACACTTAACCTGGGTTTGCGTTGGGACTTCTTCGGCTTGGTTTATGAGCACCACGGAGCCCAAGCCAACTTTGTACCCGGAGGTCCGCCCACCGGCGGCCCCATGTACATACTGCCGGGCGGAACCAACGCTTCGAACCTTTCCACAAGTTTCAACAGTCTGCTCGCCAAGGATGGCATCGCGCTCGCCATCACAAACCGGTACGGCAAGGGTTTGGGCAATTCACAAAAGGCAAATTTTGCGCCGCGTCTTGGTTTTGCCTACCAAGTCAGCCCCAAGCTAGTAGCTCGAGGCGGGTTTGGCATTTTCTTTAACGGTTTTGAGAATCGCGGATATTCGCCAAACCTAGGTGAGAACTATCCGTTCCAGTTCAATTTCCAGTTCCAGCCACCCGACGCTGGGCACCCCGTCACCTATGCCGGATGCACCAGTCCGGCGGCAAGTCCCGGCGGGGGCGCGACGTTAGAGACGGGATTCTCGTGCACACCGCTCGTCCCGACCTTGGTCAATGCCAGTGGATTGGCGTTGCGCGGGATTCAATTCAACTACCAGACTCCCTACACCATGAGCGGCAACTTCACCCTGCAATATCAGCTGACACCAACGTTAACTGTCCAGGCAGGATATGTGACCTCGTTAGCGCGCCACTTGGAGGTGTTCCCAGGATCAAACAACCCCACGCAAATTTTGCCAAATGGTACGCCGCTTACTGGATCGAGTCCTTGGCCCGCTTCCCAAGGTGGCCTCCAGTTTCCTGATTTTGGAACGAACGCCAGCTACGCTACAACATCCGGCAACAGTTTCTATCACTCTCTTCAGACCAAAGTGGAAAAGCGATTTGCGAGCGGGTTGAATTTCCTGGCCACGTACACGTGGTCCAAAACACGCTCCGACGCTGTCGATCTCCTCAATGGCGGAAGCAACGCGGGCTACCGTGCTCCAGATGTTGTAGGAGTGGGAATCCACTATGACTACGGACTCGCTCCTTTCGATATTCGCAACGTCTTTCACCTGAGCGGTGGTTATGAGCTTCCCTTCGGCAAGGGCAAGCGCTTTTTGGGCAACAGCGGGTTTGCCAGCAAGGCGTTCGGGGGGTGGAGCATCAACGCGAGCACTGTTCTTCAGGGAGGCCAACCCATAACTCTAAGTTGCCCTTCAGGCACAGGTGCCAATACCGGTTGCTACGACCTCATCGTTCCTGGGCAGAGCCAGAAAAGAGGATTGCACATCGACTCAAACGGGAAGTTGAGCTTCTTCGGCAACCCCGCAGCCTTTGCCCAGCCGACGCCTTGTGCGGCCTTACCTTGCCCCCTTTCCACATTGGGCGGTCCTCCAGACCAGATTGCCGGGCCACCCTTCAAACGGCTGGACTTCTCAACTTTCAAGGATATGAAGCTGAGCGAGCGCTTCACTCTGCAGTTCCGAGCTGAGTTCTTCAATATCCTGAACCACCCGAACTTTAACGCTCCAAATTTCGGTGGTAATGGAGTTGTCGCAGTCTCCGGTTCTGGGAATTTTACGAATCCGAGCTTTGGCGAGATCGGATCCACTCGCGATGCTCCCTACGATCCGAGGCAAATCCAGTTTGCTTTGAAGCTCTATTACTGATTGATCGTGTTTACCCGGAAGGCGTCCCTGCATGGCGCCTTCCGATTTTGTTTACTCGGTTGTGTGCTCCCGCGGGCGGGTGCGGGTGCTAACATACAAACGCTGTGATCTTCCGACATCGGCTCATGTGCACGGTTTCTACCGCCCTCCTCGCGTGTTTACCGATGCTTACAGCACATGCTGGACAGGACCAACAACCTGGGTCAAATCCGCAACAGCTTGATCGCAAGTTCCAGGCAGCCACGGCTGACTACGACGCAGGACGCTTCACCGAAGCCGCGGCGCAACTGGAGAACCTGCTGCGTGAGGTACCCCAGAGCTTTGAGGTCCACGAACTTCTCGGCCTGGCCTATTCCGCGGAATCACAAGACGGCAAAGCCAACGAGCATTTGGACAAGGCTGTGCGCCTCAAGCCGGATTCGGCGGCAGCCAGGACGAACTTGGCCGCCAATCTTGTCCGTCTAGGCAAGTCCGAGCGGGCAGAAGCGGAGTTCAAGGCGGCCCTGGGGCTCGAGCCGCACAGTTTTGACGCCAACCACAATCTCGGCGAGTTTTATGTGCAATCCGGAAAAATCTCGGAGGCGGCGCCTTTTCTTGAGCGCGCGCAGAAGGTCCGTCCCTCGGCCTACGATAACGGCTATGACTTGTCCCTTGCGTACGCGGAGATTGGAAGGCTCTCGGACGCGCGGCAGTCGGTCCACGATCTCTTGAAACAGAAGGATACGGCGGAATTGCACAACCTTCTGGGACAGATTGAGGAAAAGGATAAGAACTACGTGGCTGCGGCCACAGAATTTGAAACCGCCGCGCACAAGGACCCGAGCGAGAGTAACCTCTTCGATTGGGGCAGCGAACTTCTTCTGCACCGGACTCTCGAGCCGGCGATTGCAGTCTTCCGCCAGGCTGCCGAACGCTATCCGAATTCAGCGCGGATGGCGATCGGTCTTGGCATTGCTCTGTACTCGCGCGGCAATTATGACGACGCGGTCAAATCCCTTTTGCGGGCCGCCGATCTTAGCCCCGCGGACCCGCGCTGCTATTTTTTTCTGTCCAAGGCCTATGACAGCACGCCCAGCCACGCCGATGAGGTCATTCAGCACTTCAGCCGTTTTTCAGAACTGCAGCCAGGCAACGCACGCGCGCTTTATTACTACGCGATGAGTTTGTGGAAGGGAAAGAGGGCACAGGATGCCGGCCTCGATCTCCATCAGATTGAATCGCTGCTCCAGAAATCGGTCGCGCTTGATCCCAAGTTCGCCGATGCGCATTTGCAGCTAGGGAATCTTTATTCGGACCAGACACAGTATGCCGCGTCCATTCCTGAGTACGTGAAGGCATTGGAAAACAATCCGAATATTGCCGACGCTCACTATCGGCTGGGCCAGGCCTATGTGCACACGGGGCAGAAGGACAAGGCGCAAGAGCAATTCCAGGTGTACCAGCAGTTGCGCGCTCAGCATCTGGCTGATCTGGACAAACAGATAGCGGACATTCGACAGTTCGTTTACTCCGAGAAAGAAGAATTGCCGGCAAAGCCGTGATCAGACCCAGCGCTGGCTTGGGTGTCGGTATGGACCTTAGATGAGAGTCTTGCCGCAGTATCGAGT